>DCIT01000041.1 GCA_002317145.1 Caryophanales bacterium UBA1719 | reverse complement strand
ACAACTGAAAGTTTATTCTCTTTCTTAACATCTTCTCCATTGATGAACGCCATTAATAATGGCGATTATTCTGGTATTGTCGGTATCTTAAAAGAAATTACCAATGATGAAAATGGTATTTCATTAACCTTAGATTTATCTTCTTTAGGCTTAGGTGAAAACGCAGAAGTTACATTAGATTTAGATGCTTCTGATAATCGCACTGCCGTTGTGGCTATTGATGTTAATGATGTTACAATCGGTAACGCTGTTCTTGATGCGCAAGTTAAAACTGACGAATATTCCGATAGCAAGATTAACTATGTTAAAGAAAACAAAGAATTATACGATGATATGTCATTTGTACCTGGTGTTATCGGTCAAGTGAGCAATATTTTGGATACTAAGAGAGCGCAATTACAACTTGAAGGTAGTGTACTTGATATCAATAACGAAGGTATCGCTTTAAATGGTACAGCGCAATTCGATTATGGTGAAAAAATTGGTTATGGTGCAATCAACATTAGACAATACGATTCAACTTTAGTTAACAGTAATAAATATGTTGATCACACTGTTAAATTTGATGTTGACAATCACGGTAATGAACTAACAGAAAAGAATATGCATTTCGTTTATAACGAAAATTTGAAAGCAAAAATCACTATTCAAACTGTTGCCGATATTATTGAACTCTTTACTGAATTGTTAGATAACAAAGATGAAAGATTCACTAAATTTTTAGATCCATTAATGGAAACTGTATTAAGCGGCACAATTGGTAATATTATTTCCTCTAAAGATTATTTAGAATTAGCAAAATCTTCTGTTTTGAAATCGTTGAAACAAACTAATGGTGGTAACACATTAGAAGTGGTAATCGCTAAAGATGTCTTTGGTTTAGAAAGTGATATTGTATTAAGGCTTAACTTAAAGACTGTTAACGAAGAAAAACAAATCGATTCTTTAGAACTTGTCAATTTTGTGATGAGTGGCAAAGCAATTAACATTAAATTAACAATTGCGGATTACGCTGATAGTTATGTTTCTCCAGTTAATAAGGCTGATACATTTATGGATTTCTCCCAAGTTAAAATCTTATTAGACTTTGGTATTAATACAACTAAACTTAATTATTATCATTTAAGTGCTGAAGTTACGCTTAAAGTTTCTGTTTTAAAGGCATTAGATTTTAAACTCGATTTCCATATCTATGTCGATGGTAAACACACGAAAGTATATGGTTCTATCCCTGATGTTCCATGTTTCTCTGTTTTAATTTCTAATGACTTGTTATCAACAAAAGTTAATTCTGAATTTGTCTTTGAACCTACGGAAGATATTGGTGGTTTATTCCATATGGTGAGAAATGAAGATCACTTACTCGATAAAGATGAAGTGAACTATTATCAATCAACATCTGATAATTTCTTAGAAAATATTTTGATCTACTTATTAGTGGATTTACTCAATGTTCGTTCTACCGCTGTTGATGGTTTAACTAATTTAACTCTTGATACCGAAAAAGACTTCGATCCTGACTATAGTCAAATGTTTATGGAAAACGGTTTCTCTTATAGCAAGGATGCAAGTACAGGTATTAATACCTGGAATATTGGTTTAAATATGAATCAATTATTAGGCAATAACTCCTTACAAACATTAAATGTTACCTTAAATGGTATCGATGATGTGAAGAGTGGGTTCTTCTCTACTGCTCATATCGAAATGAAGATGGTTAATGTTGTGACCGTTTTAGCGGATTTAAAACTTGAAAATCCAAGCTTCTCAATTAAAACTTGGCCAAGCGATATTGAAGCTAAATATAACAAAGTGCTTAATTGGTACTACGGCATGAGCCAATCTAACATTGATCGCTTCGATGCTGAATATAAGAATCAACCACTTAAAACTTGGCGAGTTGTTGAAGAAAGAAATTACTTCTAAAAACAAATTAACTTAAAGGGCGCGGAAAACGCGCTCTTTTATAATCCTTAAAATAAGGTTATAATTAGCAACATGGAACAGGCAATTGATAAGATTGGCTATAATCTTGTTTTATTTAATAAAAGAAAAGAAAAGGGTTGGAGTCTTAGAAAAGCTGCCAATAAACTACAAATTTCTTTTTTATTATTGCTTTTAATTGAAAAAGGCTACTTTCTTGTTCCTAAAAAATATTATTTAAGTTTTATCAGAACTTATGAATTAAATGAAGATTTCTTTGAAACTAATCTTTTATATCCAGAACCTTTAAAAAGTCATCATAAAAAGATGAAGGAATATAAGATAGTTAAACTATTAGATAAGATTTGGACTCGCATTGCGTTATTGGTTATTCTTGTTGGTTCGATTACCATTATTCCTTTTGGCGTTAATCGTATTGAAACTTCCGCGGATAGAATGCTTTCTTTCTTTCCTAATGATTTTGTCACCTTTAGACAAGGAGTGATGGAACACGGCAAAACTTCTAGTGAAAGTTCATTATTTAAGGATTATGAGTGTGTCTATGATTATGATTCAGATTTAGATGTTCGTGTGGCGTGCTCAATGTCTATTTTGGAATACGATGTTCGTAGTTCAACAGTGCAAATAGATGATGCCCGTAAAGTTACAAAAGATAATTATTATTCCATGAATTTAAACTATACATATTCCGGCTTTCATATTAATATTACCGCTTCCAATGTTTGTAATGTGCGTATCTTAATGGACGCTGAAAACAAAATAAAACCAGAATATGTTTACGATATCTCCGCTAAAAAAGAACTTACCGATCAATCATTTGATTATTATTTATATATTGCTTTAGCTTTAAATGCATATGAAAGATATTTGCCTTATGCAAATAAATTATTTGCTTCTCTTGTTCCTAACTATACTTTAAAAGCTTTTGGCAGTGATTTAATTAAGGGCGATCATAACTACAAGGCGTTTTATACAGGTGGAACCACCATGCTTTTAACTGGCTCACTAGTTGGAGCATTATCATTACTTATTCTTTTACCGTGGTTTTATTCTTATTTTAAGAAAAAACATACTTTAAAAATGATGAACTTTGTTTCTAGTGAAGATGATTTTACTATCAAAAAGAAACAGCATCTCCCTTTAAAACAAAATATTCATTTCCCATTTTTTATTCCTGAAACGGCAGTTAGAGGATTTGTGATTCTTTTCTTAGCCTTTTTAGCGGTGACAACCTCGATGTTTTTAACTTCGATTGTTTCTTTATTTACTGGTGGCACAGAAGCCTTGATCAACTTTGATGTGAATAAGGTTTTAACTTTAAGAAAATTAATCTCCACAATTTCGGTATTTTCTGCCTCTGCTTCAATTTTGCATATGTTTGTGAAAACCGATATTTTAATTTATAACCATTCTTATTTAAAGAATGCTTTGATGATGTTTGTTATCGGTGTCTTCTTCTATATCTTTGAAGTTGTCCTTAGTTATTCCGCTCAAT
>DCIT01000039.1:815-4033 GCA_002317145.1 Caryophanales bacterium UBA1719 | reverse complement strand
AAATAGTAAGATAACAATAGATAATCCTCTTGTTATTAATGCAAGTGGTGTATTGGAATTTAGCGAGGAAATTGAAGTTAAAGGTGAGATTGATCTTAAATTAAGAGAAATTAAAGGTAACTATACAACTGGAGCGGTAGCCTTCCAAGGATTAAATAAGGCTCCTGAAGGTGCCACTATTAAATATTTAGAAACTGATGTACCTGTAAAAGTAAGAGGTGCAGTTCAAACTAGAAATGAAGCGATATTCTTCCCAACAGATTATTATGCTTATGGAACATTAGAGTTTAATAGAACTTTTACTGAAGTTACAGGATTATCTCCATATGGATTAACAGTCACTAAATTAACTATTACCTCTCCAAGTTTAGGTGCTGAAGCCACAATTGTTAGTTATGCTTTTACAGAAAAATATAATAAAACAATTAAATTCCTTAAAGAATTTGTTAATTTCACTTTATGGGCAGTTGAAGGTTCTTTTACTCATCTTACTATTGGAGATGGTATTACTTGTGTAGGAAGAAATGCCTTCTATTCATATATTGAATCAAAAGTATCTGATGCTATAAATAAATTTATTACTATATTATTTTGTCATTTAACATCACTTACTATTGGTAAAGAATGTTCATATATAGAGCCTAATGCTTTTGGGTTCTCATATAATCTCACAACAATTAATGGTGGAGCAGGTTTAGAACAAATAGATACAGCAGCATTTGCAGGTTCTAGAGACTTAAAACAAGTCGATTTATCATCTGCTACTAAATTAAAGTTAATAGACCGTGCATTTATAAATTGCTATTTATTATCAAGCGTTACTCTTCCTAAATCTAATGGTTGGCGTTTTGGTGCTAATACAATGCTATATGAAGATTTAACACCTGAACATGTAGCTCAACACTTAATTAATGGTGTTAAATTAACTAAAGATGCTGCTATCGATGAATGCTTATTCGCTGTTTATAACCCAGCATATAAAGATAAATTTAATGTTCCTAATATTGTTAGATATTTTAAAGAATTTAAAGATGCGATTGAGGATATTCGAGATGATGATGTAATTAAATTATTAAATCAAAATAATGATTTAACTGGACAAGAATTTACTATCAAGAGCAATATCATCATTGATGGTTCTAAAGCTTTTAATGAGAAAGCTTCATTAAAATGTAATTTTAAAGTAAATAAAAATTGTTCAATTAAATTTACTGATAAGGTTAATCACGTAGGAACAATAACTTATCTTTAGTTTTTTAGTTAATTTATAAAATCATCAAGTCTATAAAGATATGAATTGATAAGCTAAATCTCGTTATTAAGAATTTTTATTTATTAATAAATAATAATTATAGATTAACAAAAAGTGGTAAATAAGGCAAAAATTGTTAAAGTTATAGAAATTGCGATTTTATCAAATAATTTGAAATTATTTTATGTGTAATTTATAATAATATTAACAAAAAGTGGTAAATAAACCATAAATTGTTAATGAGGTTTCAGCTATGATTATAAGAGACAGATATTTAAAATTATTACAAATTAGAAGGAATAACGGGCTAATAAAAGTTATTACTGGATTAAGAAGATCTGGTAAATCTTATTTAATGAATGAAATCTTTTATAATGATCTACTTAAATCAGGTATTAAAGAAGAACAAATCATTAAATTTGCATTTGATTCTTATGATGATTTATTAAAAATAGGTGAAAAGCTAGAAGATATAGAAAAAGATAATAGAAAAGTTGATGCTAGTAAATTTATTAAATATATATCTAGTAAGATTGGTAAAGGTACTAACTACATCTTTTTGCTTGATGAAGTGCAGAAACTCTCTTCTTTTGAATCAGTACTTAATAGTTATTTAAAAATGAAGAATATTGATATATATGTTACAGGAAGCAATTCTAAATTTTTATCTAGTGATATAGTTACTGAGTTTAGAGGTAGGGGAGATGTCATTCATGTTTTGCCTCTATCATTCTCTGAATTCTATGCTTATTATAAAGGGAATAAAGAATACGCTTTAGATGATTATATTAACTATGGCGGTTTACCAGATGTTTCACTTATGAAAGACGATGAGCAAAAGATAAACTACCTTGATAAACAACTAAAAACAGTTTATTTAGCTGATATTAAGAATCGTCATAATTTAAATGAAAATTCCGATATTGATGATTTATTAAATGTTGTTTCATCTAATATTTCTTCTTTACTAAATCCATTAAAACTAGAAAATACATTTAAAACGAATAAGAAATCAAATTTAAATCATGTAACTATTGATAAATATATTTCATATATGGAAGATGCTTTTATGCTCAAGAAATCTTTTAGATATGATATTAAGGGCAAAAAATACATTAATTCTCCTTATAAGATATACTTTGAAGATCTTGGAATTAGAAACGCTTCAATTAGCTTTAGACAAAGAGATGATTATCCAATGATGATGGAGAATATTATCTATAACGAACTTCGTTATAGAGGTTATAACGTTGATGTAGGTGTAGTTGAAACTCGTGAATATAACAAAAACAATTCTTCTATTAGAAAACAACTTGAAGTAGATTTCGTTGCTAATTTAGGGAGTAAAAGATATTACATTCAATCTGCTTGCGCTATTCCTAGCGCCGAGAAGATGAATCAAGAATTAAAGAGTTTTAATAATCTTAACGATTCTTTTAAAAAAATAATTGTTGTCGAAAAGAGTATGAAACCAAAAAGAAACGAAAAAGGATATTTGATGATAGGCTTAAAAGAATTCTTATTAAATATTGATAGTTTAGAATTCTAACAACATAATTTAATTGAAACTATTAAATAAATCATCAATATAAAAAATAAAATAATATATAATTATTTTCGTTGTTTCTAATATGAAAAAGAGTTTTAAGAATATATTAAATAACAAAATATTAATAGGATGCATATGCATCATTATTGTTGAAGTTATTTATGGTATTAGTTATATGTTTACAAGAAAAGCCACTCAAAGTGGTGCTAGTTCTTTAGCTCTACTTGGTTGGAGATTTATTGTCGCTTTTCTTGTAATCATAATATTAGTATTATGTCGAGTAATTAAATTAGACTTTAAAGGCAAGGCTATTAAGTATGCATTATTAACAGCTTTATTTAGTCCAGTATTATATTTTATTGGTGAGACATTTGGTGTTGCGAATACATCATCTAGTGAGAGTGGTGTTATGTTAGC
>DCIT01000039.1:0-718 GCA_002317145.1 Caryophanales bacterium UBA1719 | reverse complement strand
TATTATTACCTTTGGAGGAGTAATTACTACTGTAGTATTTGCCTCTTCTCAACCATCATTCTCTACTAAGGGTTATTTATTCTTATTATTAGCTATTATATCTTATGTTATGTATAGCGTATTTGTAGAGAAGGCTAAAGAATTTACTGGTGGAGAACTTACATTCTGTATGGTAGCCTCTGGAGCATTAGTATTCTCTATATCAGCATTAGTAGAAGCTGGTATTAAAGGTAATGTAGTCCAATTATTACAATTACCATTTAAGAATATGGATTTCTTAACTGCAGTGTTATATCAAGGTATATGTTGTTCTGCTATAGCATTCTTCTTACAGAATGCTGGTATTAGTAGGATAGGCGTTAATGGTTCATCATGTTTTATAGGTGTATCTACTGTTGTATCTATATTAGCGGGTGTACTTGTCTTAAATGAGAAATTTTATTGGTATCAAATACTTGGAACGGTATTAATTATAGTAGGCGTAGTAACCGCTAATATAAGATTCAACAAGATAAAACATAATAATAAGGAGAAGAAATGATATGAGTTTACCTATTGAGATTAATCAAAAAGATTGGTTTAAGTCTAAGAAGTTTGTGACGTTATCTACTGGAATTAAGATGGCCTATGTAGAGATGGGCAATCCTAATGGAGAAGTAGTGATATTACAACATGGGATGACTGATAATTCTAGATCATGGAGTTTATCTGCACCTTA
>DCIT01000044.1:2929-13740 GCA_002317145.1 Caryophanales bacterium UBA1719 | reverse complement strand
CCACCTTGTTCAATATATGTATCGTATTTCTTAGGGAATTGTTTAATGAATTCATCAGCTTGAGCTATTCTACTTACTTCTTCTAGTTCTTCGTTAGTAGCGTTTAAATTACCCCATCTTAGATTCTCAGCAATAGTGCCAGAGAATAAAACATTCTTTTGTAAAACTACTGCGACATTATCTCTAAGAGTTCTTAGATCATAGCAATTAACTGGTTTACCTCCAACTTTAAGTTCACCTGTGGAGATATCATATAAACGAGAGATTAAATTAATTAAAGTTGTTTTACCTGAACCAGTCGCTCCAATAATACCGATAAACTCACCAGATTTAATATGTAAATTAATTTCATCTAAGGCGTTTCTCTCTGCGTTTTTAGAATATTTAAATGTCACTTTATTAAAATCGATTGATCCATCATCAATCTTCATGACGGGATTTTCTGGATTTTGAATTGTTGGAGTCTCTCTAAGTATTTCACATATACGGTGCATACTTTCTAATGACATTGCGACCATTCCTAAAACAATAGTGAGCATTAATAAACTCATTAAGATTTGAACTCCATAAGTTAATAATGCTGAGAATTGTCCTAAGTTAAGATCTTTTTGTTTACTATCATAGATAATCCATGCTCCAACAGAGCAAACTAATATATTAGTTAAGTGAATAGTAAAGTTCATTAATGGCGATCCAAATGAAACTATGATTTCTGCTTTTTTAAATTCTTTATCAATCGAGTCAGATGCTTTTGCCATCTTGTTATATTCATGATCTTCTCTTACATAATTTTTAACAACACGAATGCCTGAGACGTTTTCTTGAATTGATTCATTTAATTTATCGTAACGTTTAAAGACACGATTAAAGATTCTAGTCGCATATTTTAAAATAAAAAAGAATCCTAATATAGCAATTGGTATAACAGCGATAAATATCCATGCCATTCTGCCACCAAGAACAAAACTCATTATTGTTGCGAAGATAAACATTAAAGGTGCACGAACAATAATTCTTAATCCCATGTTAAACATTAAGAATGTGTTATTAACATCAGTAGTTAATCTAGTAATTAAACTAGATAAAGAGAATTTATCAATATTCGCGAATGAGAATGTTTCGATCTTTTTAAAGATATCTAATCTTAAGTTTTGAATTAATCCTACTGCAGCTTTTGATGCTGTTCTTGCTCCTAACATTCCACATGCTAAAGAAAAAATAGCGACAGAGAAGAACAAGATAATATGAACAGTAACATCATTAAACGAGAATCCAGCAGTATTTGAAATAATATTAATAAACGCTGACATTATAAATGGTAAAAAACATTCACATGTGACTTCTAAAATCATAAGTAAAGGAGTCAAAATCATGTAAATTTTGTATTCACGCACGCTATGTAAAATTAGTTTAAAGTTCTTAAACATAACATTTAATATGTTATTTATATTGATAGATTTGTCAAATATAACATTTATTTAAATGTTATAAATAATAATAAAAAAAGAATAACCTTAGTTATTCCTCATTAATTTATTTGGTGACCCGTACAGGATTTGAACCTGCGCATGTAAGATTGAAAATCTTATGACTTGACCACTTGTCTAACGGGCCAATTTTGGCGCCCACCGTAGGACTTGAACCTATAACCTACCGGTTAACAGCCGGTTGCTCTAACCAATTGAGCTAGGTGGGCAGCGACTTAAAATATATCACAAGTATAAAAATCTAGCAATTAATTACTATTTTTTTATTTTTGCTAATATTGCTTGATATAAATCTTCGACTTTTTTAAGCTTCTTTAATTCTTCGGATGTAAATTGAACTCCAAAGGAGTCTTCTAATTCTAATAGTAATTCAACAATATCTAGTGAATCTAATCCTAATTCACGTAATTCTTTACTTGGATCAATGCTATCAACTTTGAGTTTTTTAGCCATGATAGCTTCAACTTTCTTAATAACTTCGTTCATGTTAATTTCCTCGCGACTTTATATTTTATATAAATTTGAAGTGCATTTCAAGTTTTTATCGAGGGCTGAAATAAGATAAAAATTAGCTAATTATTACAGATCTTTCTATTTTTATTACATGATTAGACTTATAAATAAAAACCGGATTAAAACTTTTTTCTAAAATATATATATAAGTGTCACCTTTTTTAATGTGTCCGCACTCTTCCATTCCACAATACACATTTGCATCATATTCTTTCTTTACATAGAGTCTTAAATTATCAGTGATTCCACCACTTTTGCTTATTTGATATCCAATATTAGTGGAAATATTATCTAACTCACCATATAAAAGTTCAATTGAAAGAATATCGCTACAAATTAAAATAGAAACAGAGATGAATAAGAAAGATATCATAGTAAAAATCTTTTTAACCATTGATATATCCTCTTACTAATAAAACTGTAGAAATAATAACAATGATCAAGACAATTCCTGTCGATATCACTGGAGTCAATGTTATAAAACTATATTGTTTTTTATGAGAAGCTGAAGTTATAACATCAACTCTATTAATGTATTCTTTAAAACTTTTATTAAAATCGTTTATCTTTTTATTTGTTGGATTAGAAACTACTTCATAAACTGCGACCATTAAATCTTCGATCGCTAAAGAATAATATTTATTAGCAAATTTTATAAAAGAATTAACAGAATTTTCTTTTCTATATTCATCTAATAATAAAGTTAAATTCTCACTGATTGTAATAGGTGAATATGACTTAACATTATTTAAAGCTTCTAATGGTTGAATTTGATTATTTATTTCTAGGTAGAAATACATAAATGAATCATTAATAGAGTTTAAATTATCTAAATTAATTTTATTTAATAGATAAATATAACGATAAATAATGCATGCATTTAATATCAAAAAGACTATTGGTAAGATAATTAAATAATTCATTTGTTTAAACAAAATATACAAAGAAATACAGCCAACAACAGCAATAATATTCAATAAAGAAACAAATATAATTTCTTTAATATAATTTAGATGCAATCTTTTATAAAAATTAATTATTTTCCTCATCATAATTTTTCCCTCTTATAGTACGAAAACACAAATAAATTAATGCTTAAGAAAAATAATAAGAAATAAATTGATATGCCAATTAAATAGTAGAAACTACCTTGTAATTTAGAGAAATAATTTGTAAGTGATAATCGAAGGATCGCAAATATTATAAAGGATACTAACCAGAGAATAGAGAATTCCCATAATGCTTTTTTATTTCTTTTGTTAGTATCTTCTTTTTTCTTAATATTAATCATGTTTTCATTAAGAATAAATTTAAGATTTTCTTCTAAATGATTACTTTTGTTTTTTATAGCTAGTAAAAATAAGGAATATAAAGAAGATAAGAAATAGTTTTCTAAATTAGTAAGAATAGCAATTCCACTATACTCATCTAACGTGCGTAATTCTTCTTTTAAATATTTAGAAGTTTTTGAACATGATTCTTTTATCGCAAATTTAACTTCTTTCTTATCTAAATATAAAAGTATAAAGTCGTGAAGAAAATAATTTAAATCATTAGATTTGATGTTTTTAACTAATATCTTTTTTCTTAAGATATATTCAATGAATATAAAATAAACAAAAATTGCTAATCCGACTGCTCCTGCAAATATTAAATTATTTGATACAAAATAAGCTAATCCTGCAGGTAATAAAATTGCTAAGGCATAAAATAAATAACGCATAATTAATCCTTTTTTACAATTGAATAACTCATCGCTCTAGAGTATTTTCTAAATGGTGTTATACTGGCTTTTAAAGAAACACGAACGCCAGTTATGTATCTAGTATCTAATTCTTTTAAAGTTTCACTATCGAAATAATAAAATCCAACCTGAACATTTTCAAAATGAGATTTTAGATTACTTTTAACATGTGATATTGTTGTCGATTCTACTTTAGTGCGATCATACATTGGTTGACTATATCCCTCTGGTTCTAACTCTACCCATTCATTAGGTAAAGAATAATTAAGAGAAACAAAAGTATTATCAATTGCTGAATATTTTGTCGTAGATACTAACGACATAGATGAAAATAATAGAATTGAAACGCAAAAGATAATGGCAATCATAGTTTTATGTCGATAACTTTTTCTCTAATGTTATCGCCCTCATCGTAATTATTTTCGACACAATATTCACTATTAGAGCAATCGCCAAAATAGTTTTTAATAAACTGTAAATCAAAATCTCCGGACATTGAAAAATTTGTATATCCTTTAATATTCATAAACAACATGCATTTATTACTTTTTAATTTCTCAACTTCGCTTAAAGGAAAATAAAGCTTATCAGTCTCAACATAATTCTCTTTATACAATAAAGAAGGATTATGAGTAACAGGATCATAATAAATTTTGTTTTTAAAGATAAATGAATTATTGCCATTGTCTTTACTTGTAATTTTTAAAGGTATATATCGATATAGGCTTTCTTCGTATAAAGGTAAATCATTTAATAAATTATATTTATCATAAATACCAAAATAAAATTCACCATCTAAATAAGATTTACTATTATTTCCAGAATAATTAAATTCAAATCTTGAAATATCAAAATTTAAATATTTTTCTTCAACTACTAAATCTTCAAAATTTGTAAATGTTACCCGATCTTCTATAATTTTATCTTTGCTAGGATCTAACGGAGAATTATTTTTAATATAAAATCCTGAAGAAACTCCAACATTATTATCAGATTCTTTGAAATTAACTTTAACAACACCTTTTAAATTAAAAGACATTTCTAGAGATTGAGGTACATAACCAGTATCTTTTGGATATATTGTTACTTTTATCGTATTATTGGTTCCTATTTTATTTAGGTTTAATTTCGGTTTCACATTGATATATTCATTTGTGCATTGTTTAAAATCCATCGTATGTATTTGTTCGATTAATTCTTCTGTATTATCTTTAATTAAATGCCACATAAAATAGCAATCAACTTTTGTATCATATGGTATAGATATTCTAGTTAACACTCTTAAATTGTTTTCACTCTGATTAACATTAATTTCTAAACCAGTTAATGTAATTACCGATGCATTTGTATTGGTTGCACTAGGTAATAAGCAAGCAATTGGCAATGCTAAAATACTAATTATCTTTTTCATAATTTAACTTCCCTTTTAATGTAATAGCTTTTGTCTTTTCTAGATTAGCGATAAACTTCGCCATCGCTTCTTGTTTATATCTAAAGAATTGACGACGTGAATACATCGGTTGCCACCAGAATGGAAAATTCTTATAGAAATACTCACACTTAATAATCTTTCTTAAGTGATGTCTTAGACCAAAATAACTTGTCTCCACCGCTAAAACAAACTTCTCACTTGGAAGATGTTCTCTACATACACAAGACATTGAATCATAAAATTCAAGTTCTTGGTTATAAGAAGGAAAGAAGTTATTTTTCCTTAGAATGCTATGATAAGCTTTTGCAACTTTCTCAATGATTCTTTCTTGTTTGTTCATTAATTCTTTATCAATCATAATCACCTTATTAAATAATTAGAAAAAGCGCATTATGATAAACGAAGAAAATGAATATATTTATTTATAAATATAAAAATAATTATAATTTACAAAAAGTTAACCGAATCACAAAATGGTTAACTTTTAAAATAAGGTTAATTGAACGTATTTTAAATTTTTAACTGGTCCAAAGGATTCACGGTAAACATCTTTAATTGGACCATACTTCTTTAATAGCTCAAGATGTTCTTTAGTTGGATATCCTTTATGTTTTTTAAAATCATATTCTGGATATTTCTTATCTAATTCATACATGTAATTATCTCTAGCAGTCTTCGCTAAGATAGATGCTGCAGCAATTGCTAAAACTTTCGCATCTCCTTTTATTAAAGGAATGACTCTACATTTCTCATGATATAGACTCATCGCATCTGATATTACTAAATCATATTTAACTTTTAAAGCATGAAGAGATTTCTCCATTGCTAATCTAGATGCTTCTAAGATATTGATTTTGTCTATTTCTTTAGGAGAAATAAAAGTAATAGCATAGCTAAGCGCATCTTTTTTAATTATTTCCGCTAACTTATTTCTTTTCTTCTCTGATAATTGTTTAGAATCATTAATTTCTTCATTTTTGTAATCTTTAGGAAAGATAACTGCTGCTGCAACAACTGGACCAGCAATCGGGCCTCTACCGGCTTCATCGCATCCAGCAATTAATTTAACTTTAGATGAATAAAATTGTTTCTCGTAATCTAACATTATTTTAAATCAAAATTCATTTTACCTAAGATACCATCACGAACTTCTTTTAAGAATAAGGCTCTGGCTAATTCATGATTAATACTCTTATCATTTTTAATCCCACGGATCTCCGCGATATACTCAAATGATTTATCACTAGTATCCATAATCTTCTTATATCTATTCTTATATAAATTAGGATAATACTTAGTTATATATTTATAAGCATATTCACTTAATTCATATACTGGTAATAGCTCAATTTTAATCGCTCCAATTAAAGCTAAAACATAATTAGACTCTAAATAGTTATTTGGTAATATCCCCGGAGTATCTAATAAATAAAATTTATTATTAACATTTACCCAACGATTATTCTTCGTTAACCCTGGTTTATTCTCTACCTTAGTTATTTTTTTATTTATTAAAGCATTAATTAAAGATGATTTACCAATATTCGGAATTCCTACTATCATCGCCTTAGGAGGCATAGGTTTCATCCCTCTAGATATTTGTTTTTCTCTTTTTTCTTTATTCGCATCACTGATTCTATTAATTAAATTAGAGATAGATTTCTTATCTTTAATTGAGACTAAAACAGTGTCTTTCTCTAATTTAATTTTAGATAAATCCGCTAAATCGGATTTCATATAAACAGTGATGTGAGGTTTGTTTTTAATTACTTCTAAAAAGAAGGGATTACGGGTTTTAGAAGGAGAACGGGCGTCCACTAATTCAAGAACAACATCGACCATTTTTAAAGCTTCAATCATTTGATTGCTAGCTTTTTTCATATGTCCGGGATACCAATGAATAACGTCCATAATTATCTTTCCTTAATTAGTATATTCTGAATCAATCTTAACTACTAAATTATATTTTGGATCAATCTTTTTGATTTCTTTAATTAAATATAATTTTAACTTATCATGTTTAATTCCTAATTCATAAGGTACAACAACATCAAATAAAATATTTGTATGTGTCTCTCCTTGAACAATACGAAAATCATGATAAGTTAACTTCACGTTATATTTTTTAATAATTAAAGAAATCTTATTTCTAAGGGATTTCACTAATGGAGAGAAATTATCTATCGGATCCATATGAATAGTTAATAACACATTATATTTTCTATAAATATCTGATTCGATATTATCAATTAAATCATGTGATTTCATTACATCTACTCTACTATCTACTTCAACATGTAATGTCATAAATACTTTAGTAGGACCATAAGAATGACACATTAAATCATGAGTACCTAATACTCCTTTATAAGAAGTAATATCTTTAATAACATTCTTCACTAATTCATTATCAGGAGTTAATCCAATTAAAGGATTCGCAGTTTCGATAATTAACTTAACTCCAATAAAGATAATGAATAAAGATAATAAAACTCCAACCACTCCATCTAAAGAAAATGGAATAGTAACTTTTAATTTCATACAAGTAAATTCCACGATGGTAGTAAGTAAAACAGCAATAGTAGAAATAACATCATTTAAAGAATCTTGTGAACTAGCCTTTAATGAGACAGAATTAATTTCTTTCGCTATCTTCTTATAGAAGAATGATTGCCATAGTTTTATTAAAATCGCCGCACCTAAGATAATAAAAGTCCAATAAGTAATCTCCACGCCTTCATTTTTAATTATCTTTTGAATAGAGAGATAATTTAAAACTATGGCAATCCCAATGATAATAAAAGAAATTATCATTCCAGCGATATATTCAATTCTTTCATGACCGAATGGATGTTTCTTATCCGCTGGTTTACCAGCTAATTTAAATCCAATTAAATTAATAATTGATGATGCCATATCTGATAAGTTATTAACGGCATCTGTGATAATCGAAATAGAGAAAGTAAAAATACCTATTAAGATTTTAAAGACAAATAGAATTAAGTTAGTAAATGCTCCAACAATACTTGCTAAAAAACCATGCTTTCTTCTTACTCTAGCATTACTAACATTCTTATAATCTTTAATAAATATTTTTCTTAATAAGTCGGTCATAAGTATCTAGTAATTATATAACTATTATAAATAATTAAAATTATTTATTTAGTTTTGTATAAATAGATAAATAATAAATTACTTATTAATATATTGAAGAATCTTTAGATTCGACTATTGAATTTCCATCATAGACGAATGTTTTAAAGTTATATTTCTTAAAGTTAATATCAATAGATATACCTTTAATAGATAATGTTGTAGAAGCTTCTTGATCAAGTCCATTATATAAACGAATTAAGAATGTTCCATCTACTCTTCTTTTTAACGCTGTCATAACAATATTCTTATTAGAAACAACAACAGTATCTTTACTTAATTTATTATCGCCATGTGGGAAATAATACATCCCATAAATTTGTTCATTAAATTCTTTTGCGTATCTTTCGCATTCTTCTAATTTATTAACTCTGATTCTAAAGTTAAAGTCATGGATACCATGTTCAATATAATTAGTGAATCTAGCGGGTTCAGCAATAATAGGTTTTCCATTAAAACATGGATGCGCGCACCACATAGAACCATTAAGTAAGGTAAGAGTTAATGCTCTACCTGTTTTAGCGATACTATGTACTCCTGAACGATTATAAATAACTAAAGCATTATCGTTATTCATTACTCCAACATATCTATTAGATGGTTGTTCTTTTTTATCAGCCTTATATTTTTCTACTCCGTATGCTGCTTGAGCGAAATAAGAAGGTCCACCATTTAAATTAAATTTAAGTTTTAATCCTTTCTTTGATTCATTCCATAAAGTATGTAATGAAATATCAATATATGGTTTATTTTTATAAACCTTATATTTCATCACAATATGTGATGATTTAGTAGAGAATAAAGCTTGAACTTCAGTTAAGAAATTACCATCTTCAATAACGGTTACGCCTTTTAAGTTAGAGAATACTCCAACTCCTTTATTATCTAATTTAATTTTCTTAAATGATCCAAAGTCTTCTGGTTTACCTTCATAAGTTTTAGGTTCATCAAATCTAGTTAAGTTCCATCCCCATGGATCTTCATTATCACCAAATAACATTGGAATAGATGATTCATTAGAGAGATACTCCACTCCATTAACTTTAAATGATTTAAGTAATCCTGTTTCTCTAGAGATAATAACTTCTTTAATATTATCTTTAACAATAATGTCTCCAGTAGATTTATCTTCAAATCTAACTTTAGGAGTATTAAGAACTTCTTTCTTAACTTCAACGGAAATAACTGAACATGCTGGAATATGTAAATCTAAGATAACTCTCTTACGTCTATCATTATTTAATTCGCTTTCTTCTTTAATTATTTGATATGGAATTTCATTATGATTCATATCATAGAAAGTTAATTTATATGAACGTTTATCAATATCAGTCATTTCTGGGAATGCATAGAATTCACACATGACATAATCATTAAATTCATATGGGAATGGATTAAAAAATACTAAGTTTTCATATTCTGGTGTTGCTTGCGGTAAATGACTGGCTAAAGAATTAAATGCAGCATAGAATTCGGCTTTTAAACTCTCTAAGGCCATATCAACTTTACGTAAAGAAGAATCTGTACCAGTCTTAATTGCGGTTCCACTTAATACATCATGGAATTCAATTTGACATAATATTCTTTCCGCATTCTTTAAAACTTCTTTATTATAGTGATAATTACCTTCAATATCAGCGATACTGCAGGCTCTTTCAGTTAAATATAAAGCATTTTCTAAATTATCATGTGCTTGCTTAATATTACTTACGGAAGAGAATGATTTCATTAAACAAATTAATTGACGAGAGACAACTTGAGTTGGATTAACACTCTTAAAGTAATCCTCGACATTAGAGTGAATAAATTCTATTTCATCTTTCTTCTCTTCTTTTAAGATGTTAATTTGATCTAAATCATAGCGAGATGCTCCTCCACCATGATTACCAATACCCCAAAGGACACAGATATTCTCTTCGTTAGGATATTTAGATATTTTCTTTTCAATTCTAGTTTTAGCAGTACCTGGCATTGATAAATATAAATCTTCAAATCTTAAAGCTTTGATGGTTGAACCATCATATCCTTTCCAAAGGAAAGGTCCAACTGGTAAAGGTTCTTTAGAATATAAATCATGATCAGGCATAGGACGACAGAAGATATAAGAATCATATCCACAATGTTTTAATATTGACGGAATACCACGGGTATGGGCGAAAGCATCAAAGTTATTCGCAGTAGTTGGTCTTACTCCAAACTTATCAAAAAAGTATTCTCTACCTAAAGATATTTGACGAATAAATGATTCTCCAGAAGGAATCATACAGTCTGGTTGAATATACCAACCTCCCATTATCTTCCATTTACCTTGTTTCACTAATTCTTGAATTTCACTAAATAGTTTAGGATCATATTTCTCCATGTATTCATAAAGAAGTACTTCGTTATGATTAAAAACATAATCATAATCTTTTAATAATTTAACTGCTGTATAGAAAGTAGATAAAGTTGCAGATACACCTTCATCCCAATCCCATTGCCA
>DCIT01000044.1:542-2823 GCA_002317145.1 Caryophanales bacterium UBA1719 | reverse complement strand
ACCGTTCGCATTTCCTTTCATTAAGGAAATAACTTCATCTTTGCTTACTTGATTAAAGTCACCAGGAATTGTATGTTTTAACGCAGAGGCTGCAACAGCAAACTCTAAAGCATCTTGTTTATTATTATAAGTTAATAAACCATGAATTAATCCACCAGAGAAAGAATCTCCTCCACCAACACGGTCGATTATTGGATTAATATCATAACGTTTAGATTCATAGAATTTCTTGCCATCAAATAATAAAGCTTTCCATCCATTATGTGTAGCCGAGAATGATTCTCTTAAAGTAGTCGCGACAATTTTAAATTTAAATTGTTTCGCCATTTGCTTAAAGATATTTTTATATCCACTAGCATCAGTCTTACCAGCATTAACATCACTATCAGGTTTGAATCCTAAACAGTTCTCAGCATCTTCTTCATTACCAATACAAATATCTACATATTTCATTAATGGTCTCATAATGCTTTGCGCTTTTTCTTTAGTCCATAACTTCTTTCTAAAGTTAAGATCACAAGATACTAAGACTCCTAATTTCTTGGCAACTTTGCAAGCTTCTAATGTTAATTTTGCAGAAGCATCAGATATCGCTGGAGTAATACCAGAGAAATGAAATACCTTCGCTCCTTTTAAAGCTTCAGTTAATTTATAATCTGTTATTTTAGAAGTAGCAATTGCAGAATTCGCTCTATCATAAATAACTTTACTAGCACGCATTGAAGCACCAGTTTCTAAGAAATAAATTCCTAAACGATCTCCACCACGAGCAATATAATCAGTTTTAACACCTTCTGCTCTTAAAACTTTTAATGCAGCTTCACCAATATCATTATTTGGTAACTTAGTAACATAATAAGCATCATGTCCATAATGCGCTAAAGAGACGGCGACATTAGCTTCGCCTCCGCCATAACATACATCAAAGTTATTGACGTCTTTAAGTCTAGCGTTATTCGCGCTAGATAATCTAAGCATTATTTCACCTAATGTAACTACTTTTGCCATAATTATTTCTCCTTTTTATTATTTAATTCTTTTTCGCGAATTTCTAATTCTTTTTTCTTTAATTCTAATTCTTCATTTTTGAATTTCTCTTTTTGCTTAATAATCTTATTAACAAAATAAACTATAACGATTGTAATGCCAAGTATAAATAATAGTGATAACACAATCAAAACTATTAGCCAAGGTTCCATACTCTATTTTTCTCCTTTAACAATAGATACTGCTAATTTACAGTTACTAGCGATATCACCTTTAGTAAAGAACGATCCACCAACAGCGAATATAAATTTCTCATTAACAAAATCTTTTAAGTTTGAATTATCAACTCCACCCGTTGGCATAAATTTAACTTGTGGGAACGCTGCCGATAAAGCTTTTAAAGCTTTTAATCCACCGAATACTCCAGCTGGGAAGAATTTTAAATGATCTATTCCAAGTTCAAGAGCTTGCATGATTTCACTAGGAGTAACTACTCCAGGAATATATTGAATATTTTTACTTTGACAATATTTAGCGACTTCAATGCTTAAACCAGGTGAGACAATAAATTTTGCGCCTGCTTCAATTGCTTGCTCACATTGTTTTAAATTAATTACTGTTCCTGCACCTATTAATAAATCAGGATATTCTTTAATTGCTTTTACTAATCCTTCATAAGCACATGCAGTTCTAAAGCAGATTTCTACTACTTTAATACCACCGTTTTTTAATCCATCAATAGTAGGATTAACTTCTGAAATGTCTTTAAATACTACTACTGGGACTAATTTACTTTCTAATACTCTTTGATCCATATATTTATATATCTCCTTAAATATTATAGTTTAAATTCAAATACATGCTGAATATCTTGATGTACCCAAACTTTAAGATTTTTCTTATTAGAATTATATAAAACAGAATATTGCGTGCAACTTGGAATTATCTTACTTGGATATACTGATACAGATTGAATGATGTTCATCGCATCTAAAATAGACATATCTGTTTTATAATTTGCTTCTCTAGTTATAGCATATCTTTCTAAGTTAGAGACTATACTCGCAAAGCGATCATAGCCTTTACCATAACCATAGAAATATTTATTTAATGTTTTATTTAATTTAATAAATGGAGATGTAACTTTATTATTTTCTATACAGTCTTGTCCATCTTCTTTGCTTCCAGTTACATTAAAGTTTGTGATGACATTAGTTTTAGCATGAGTAAATTTATTAAATCTCCAGTTAAGGACTTCACTATTGCCTTCTTTATCAGAGATAAATAATTGGAA
>DCIT01000044.1:201-530 GCA_002317145.1 Caryophanales bacterium UBA1719 | reverse complement strand
TTAGAATATCTTAAAGAGAAGATATTATATTTACTTGCTAGTTCAATAGCTTCTTTTACAGTTGCACAATTATCTAAGATATATCTTATTAATCTAGTGTGAGATATCTTATCTAATTTATTTGCTTCATTCATATCAGTCTTAATATCATCTTTATCATTTTTATTTAAGATAACCATTAAGATGGAGGCAACTAATCCTTTTTCATTAATGCCATCCATACATATATAAGGTAATATTGCAGCGGTTGATATATCGGATTTCTTATCGTCTAAAGAACCTTGAATCAATCCACCTTTAAAGTCTAAGAAGAAAGCATCCGCTAATCC
>DCIT01000044.1:0-122 GCA_002317145.1 Caryophanales bacterium UBA1719 | reverse complement strand
CCTTGAGTCTTATCATTATTAATAAAATGTCCAAAGTCATAGTTACGGACATGAAGATTATCACCTTCATGATTTTGACAAGTAAAGGCTGAACAGGCTGGTTTAAAATTTGCCATTTGTTC
>DCIT01000014.1:2520-4060 GCA_002317145.1 Caryophanales bacterium UBA1719 | reverse complement strand
CAAAGCTACCTGTGCATAATGTAATTCCATTTCTTTTAGATGGAACAGCTTTAAATAATTTATCTAAATCTTTTTCAGTAGAAATAATTCTAGGTAAATTAAAGACATCCCAAGGTGGATCATCTGGATGAATCGCCATATTGACATCACACTTCTCACATACTGGAATTATTTTCTTTAAGAAATACACTAAGTTATTAAATAAATCATTATGCGATACTTTCTTATATTCATTTAATAATGATTTTAATTCTTTTTGAGTATATGATTCATCCCAACCAGGTAAATGAAGATGTTTAGGATCAATCTTTTTAAAATCATCATAAGAATAAGACAATGAATTAGAGCCATCTTTGTTAATGTGTTTCATATCGGTTCTTAGCCAATCAAATACCGGCATAAAGTTATAGCAAACACATTTCACTCCAACCTTCGCACATCTTTTAATATTCTCAATATAATTAGCGATATATTTATCTCTAGTCTTTTTACCTAATTTAATATCTTCATGAACAGGAATAGATTCTATTACTTCCATCTTTAAATGATATTTACTAGCATTCTTTTTAATCTCTAATAAAGATTTAATAGGCCAGACTTCACCAGGTTTAACTTCATAAACCGCGGTAACAACAGAATACATATTCGGTATTTGAGATACATACTCTAACGGAATAGGATCAGTCTTATTAAAATGTCTAAATGTTAATTTCATTATTATTTAATTACACTCCTGAATAAGAAGAGAATCCTCCATCAATAGGTAAGACTACTCCAGTAACAAAACTTGCTAATTTATCATCTAATAAGAATAATGTCGCTCCCACTAATTCTTCTACTTTACCAAATCTACCCATTGGAGTAGCATTAATAATCTTTTTACTTCTAGGAGTATATTCTCCCTTATCGTTAAATAATAAAGCTTTATTTTGTCCTGTAACAAAGAAACCAGGGGCAATCGCATTTACTCTAATATTTAAATGTGAGAAATGCACCGCTAACCACTTAGTAAAATTACTTACTCCTGCTTTAGCAGCACTATACGCAGGTATTTTAGTTAAAGGAGTAAAAGCATTCATAGAAGATATATTTAATATTGAACAACCCTTTCTACCTATCATATCTTTTGAGAATTCTTGAGTAGGTAAAACAGTTCCAACAATATTCAAATTAAAGACGAATTCAAAACCAGATTTATCTAATTTGAAAAAGTCTTTAATTTGTTTCTTCGCATCAGATAACTCGGCATATTCATTATCAGTTGTGCATTTCGGATTATTACCACCAGCGCCATTAATAAGAATATCAATCTTTCCAAAATCTT
Source organism: Caryophanales bacterium UBA1719 (assembly GCA_002317145.1). Classification (GTDB taxonomy): domain Bacteria; phylum Bacillota_I; class Bacilli_A; order RFN20; family CAG-826; genus UB1719. The sequence goes on along the minus strand of DCIT01000014.1, from coordinate 2,736 downwards.
TATTAATTTGCTTATGAACTTTCTTTAAAGTATCGCTGTCTAAAACATTGCATTCATAGCCTTTCGCTTTCTTTAAAGTTTTAGCGAATGCAGTTGCTTTCTTTTTATCTAAATCTAAGACAGCGATCTTCGCGCCTTCTTTATCTAAGGCGCGACAAAGTTCAGAGCAAATTACGCCTGAACCTCCTGTGACAACTACAACTTTATTTTTTAAAT
>DCIT01000014.1:2000-2458 GCA_002317145.1 Caryophanales bacterium UBA1719 | reverse complement strand
TTTAAAGCACCTTCAACCATGTTGTCATTTGCTTGTTTAAATTTAGATGTCTTAACGCGTTTCATTAATTCTTTATAATATCTATTTTCATCAATAGGTAATTTAATAGTTTCTCCATTAAACCATCCTGATAATTCAATAGCGTTCATTAACTCGACACCATTGATTCCATCAGTACCTTTAACAAATAATTTCTCTTTCTTTAAGATAGTATTTGTAAAGTTTCTTAAGATAGCAACATGTTGTAAATTCTTACCATCCGTCTTAGGTTCAATGATAGTAACTTTAGGTTTATCAAATGATCCTTTCGCTGTTTTACACCACTTAATAGAATCAGCTTCATTCTTATAGAAAGTTAATTTATTGTTCTCACAAAGTAACTTACCTTTAGAACCACTTATTTCTAATCTATTAGTCCCCGGAGTCTCTCCAGTTGTAGTAATAAATACTCCTGTCGC
>DCIT01000014.1:0-1806 GCA_002317145.1 Caryophanales bacterium UBA1719 | reverse complement strand
GCTCTCCAAGAACCTGAATCATAATAAGTTTTAGTTCTAAACCAATCAGTAATAATCCAGTTCACTCTTTGAAGTTCACCTATATCACCTTTTGCAATCATATCTTTCATCTTGCGATACACACAGTTAGTGCGTTGATTAAACATCATTCCAAATAAAGTCTTCGCTTTCTTTGATTCATTATTCATGAGTTTAACTTGTTTAGTATAGACTCCAGCAGGTTTATCCACTAATACATGAATATGATGTTTAAAACAATATATCGCTATATCTGGATGAATATAATGCGGAACAGTAACAATTAAGGCATCAATATACTTTGTATCCGCCATCTTTTTATAATCTTTAAATACTAATGGTTTCTTTTTTAATTTAGGTAATAATGCCTTAATTTTTACTGGATTAAGGTCGCAGATAGCTGCGACTTCCGCATTAGGGATTTTACCTTCGTTAATTAGGTTAGCGTAGTAACTTCCTTGGTTACCTACTCCAACAATACCGTATCTTACTTTCTTCATATTTTATATTCTCCTTATAAATATTTTTTAGCGTATTTAATAGATTTAATTACCTGGTTTAAGCCATCTTTAAGTTCTGCAGCGTTATCTTGTTCAATTAAGAAATATTTTGTTCCTGATTTTTTCATTTCTTTTACTACTTCTTTAAAGTTAATAGTGCCGTCACCTAAAGGTGCGAAGCATGGTTTTAATTCTTCAGTAATCATATAATCTTTTAAATGAACACATTCGATTCTACCTTTTAGTTTTTTAACCATATCGATAATAGAGGCTCCGCCATATTGGACCCAATAGGTATCTAATGTGAAATTAACATGTTTAGCGTTTTTAATCATGTAATCAAAAATAGTTTCGCCATTCTTAAATTTTCTAAATTCATGGAAATGATGATGGAAAGAGAATTTAAATCCTTTCGCATTCATCTTCTTAGCTTGAGTTTCTAATAATTTAATTACCTTTTTAATTTCTACTTCATTTGTATATAACTTAATATCAGGCATCATACCAAGTCCGATTGTTTTACAATTGCACTTCTTATGATCCTTCATTAAGTTATTTAAATCTTTAGTAATTCTTTGATATGGTGAGTGAGTAATTACTATTGGTAATTTAGTTTTCTTACTTACTTTAGCCGCGATATCTAAGCTTAAAGGAGAGCCGGAGAATTGAACATAATCGCATCCTGCTTTCTTAAGCGTTAATAGACATTTAGTAAAGTCTTTCTCATTTTGTAGATAATTTCTTAGTGAGTATAAGTTAACTCCGATTTTCATTTGGTAAATCCTCCTTCTACTTCTTTATATCCATTATTAATTAATATTTCTTTAATAGCTTTAACTGCAGCATCAAAGGCTTCATCGTTAGTCTTATAAGTATATTTATTCTTTAATTCAGTATTATCCATATTTGAGTATCCGGCGAATACTTTTAAATGTGGTTCAATAGTTAAGACTTTATTATCAGTTAATTTAGATACTAATTCATTAAGTCTTCCATCACCTTTACCAGCAGGAACGACTTCTCCTGAATCCATTAAACAATCTTTAATATGGAAGTATTCTGCACGATTAAATAATTTATTTAATGATTCTTTAGGATCTTGATGACATTGAATAAAGTTCGCTGGATCATAAACATATTTAAGTCCTGGTACTTCATTAAGTATTTCCGTTACTCTAGGTTCAATATCGCCATAAATATCTTTTTCATTTTCGTGGCACATATTGACGTTATATTTATTACCTAGTTCCACCATTTTCTTTAGATACTTAATAACTTTTTCTTTATC
>DCIT01000003.1:112668-133814 GCA_002317145.1 Caryophanales bacterium UBA1719 | reverse complement strand
TTTTAGTAACTGTGAATTTAGAAGTATCATAAACAAAAATGTCTTTATCAATTAATTGTTGTTTTGTTTTTTCTACTAATTGCTTTGTTTCTTCTGAAACGGAGTCGCCGTATTCACATAATTCAACGCCGTGATCATCACCTAAAGTTCCACAATAATCAGTTCTGAAACTTTCTTTATTTCTCGTTAATTTAATGGCGTGAGTAAAATAACTCTTCCAGTTAATTTTGCTTGAAACTAAATAAGTATCACCGCATGTTTTCTTTGTAGAAATATTGTAAGAAACATTTGGAATCTTATGGTTATTGCACGCTAATGGAGAACCCATACTATCAGCATGTTGAGAGATTAATTTGCAATTATATTTAACAATTAAAGTTTCAGCAGCTTCTTTTTCAGCACGATAATCATACCAAGAAGAAGTATAAATAACTTTCATGTTTAATTTAGAATCCCATCTGTCTTTATCTTTACGACCAGCAGCATCATCTGCAGTTGTAAATACTGATCTAGCACCTAAGAAGAATGAGGTATATCCTGAAATAACTTCAGCATATGGATAAGCGCCAACATATCCAATAACTGCTTCATCTGGTGTATATTTATTCGCATTAATATCTTCAATCATTCTACGACCTGCAACGATACCTGCTAAATATCTACCTTCATATATAGAAGCGAATCCGTTATGGAAATTTTTAACATCAGGATTTACTGTTGCTAATGTTCCAGTTGCATGACAGAATTGTGTATCTTTATACTCTTTAGCAACATCAATCATTCCATATTGATGCCCAAAGCTATCAGCGCATATTAATGCATAACCATCTTCTGCCCACTCTTTAGTAGCAGTGTAAATTTTATTGTAGTCTTCTGCAACGTCAGTTCTAATATCATATTGATCTTTACTTAATCCACATTCTTGGCAAGCTTCTTCAAACGCTTGAATGAAGTTGTTGTCGTAAGTTGATGTTTGACCATGTAAACATAAAAGACCAACCTTAAAACCTGTTTTACCACAGCTGGTAAATGAACTTAAGGCTGCAACGGATAAAAATCCTAATCCTAACAAACGCGTAATCTTTTTCATTTTCTACCTCCAAAAAATAAAAACGAGAATCCTTTAATTTAGAATCTCGTCTCTACTTAAATTAGAAAAGCTTTTTTGCTTTATTTAACGTAGAGCTAGATTAGGTCTAGCGTAGAGACTTCCTTCCAAATTAAGGAAATATACGTGTTGAAGTTTATTCAACTGTAATATTTTAATATATTATTTTAATAATAATATAGTAAAGCGCTTACATAGATTATTTTTGTGTTATCTTTATGATTGGTTTTACTTTATATATAGGTTTTTTATAATCTAATTTATTTTTATTCATCAAAGTTTTAGGCCTTAAAAATCCTTGTGATAAAACAAATCCTATCGTACATTTTCCATCTGTCGTAGCTATTAAACAATCCACTTTACCCTTATGAAAATTCTCTTGAACTAATAAATCACTATTAAAGAATTCATCAATATTGACGAGATGTCTCATTTTCTTTTTTACTAATTCTTTTAGCCATTTGCTTGTGTTGCATTCAAAATCACCCATTTCAATAGTTTTGCTATAAGCATTTTCAAAAAATTTAATAGAAGATAACTTTGTTGACACACCAGTTAAATGAAGAAAATTGCTTTTATAGAATCTTATAACGAAGATTTTAAATTCTTTCTTTTTTTCTAATTTAATAATTATCTCTTTGTTTAACAAATAAAAATATTTTTTTGCAGACTCAAATAAATTATTTAGTGTTTTTTGTTTAAAAGATATTTCTTGCATAAGGATAGAACCTCCAATTAATTGCTCTATCCCTTTTTTATCTACTTGTACAAATTATACCATCCAATTATTAAAAACGGTGACACTCAAAAGAAAAAGCGTTTTAACGTGCGCTACCACCACTTCGGACAGAATTGTATCACTGGCCCGATAGCATTTTAATGTGTGCCACCACATAAATATAATAACACAATTAAATTCCTGTTGGCACCACAACTCCAAAAACTCATTTATAATGGAGTTATGATTAATTATCCAAATGGAAATAAAGCTACTTTAAATTATAAAAATAGTAATTCTAAAAGACATATTTATAATGCCGCAAATAGAGGCATGTCTTTTGAAAGAGAAATAAATATATCTAATGATTACTATATTAATAATAAGATAGCCTTAATCACTAAACGTCCTACTCCTATTAATGTTGTAAGAGTTGATTATACAAAGAAATGTAAAATCGTAGATGCTTATTTTGAAAAACCATCTACTACTGATTATAACGGAGTGTATAAAGGTTATTATTTAGACTTTGAAGCTAAATCTACAAAAATAAAAACTTCATTTCCATTAAACAACATTACTCTTAATCAAATTAAACATTTAGAGAATGTAATTTATCATCATGGTATCGCTTTCTTTCTTATTGAGTTTGCAGCATTAAATGAAGTTTATTATCTAGACGCTAGTTATGTAATTGATCATTATAAAAATAGTGACAGAAGATCTATTCCTATTAATGATGTAAGAAAATTTGGACACTTAATTAAACAAGGATATTTACCAAGATATAACTATTTAGAAATTGTTGATCAATATATTAAACGCGATTCGAACATTTAATTTTACATTTTGCACATTCAGGATTTTTTGCCTTACAAATATTTCTTCCAAATTCAATCATTTGATGATTAAACAAAATTAAATGTTTCTTATTAACTAACTTAATAATTTTTTCTTCTATTACTTTTGGATTATCTTTTTCTTTAGCGATTCCTATTCTTTTTGAAATACGTGCACAATGAGTATCAACTGCGAAATAAGGAAGTTGATAAAGTTCTGCTAAAACAACATTTGCAACTTTCTGCCCTACTCCTGGTAACTTCATTAATTCTTCTCTTGTATGAGGTATTCCATTTCTTAAACCTTTAGCAATGCCGAGAATGTTAAAAGCTTTTCTTTTATACATTCCTAAAGGATGAATTATCCTTTCAATATCTTTGATATTTGCATTGCTTAAAGATTTAAGAGATTTATATTTAGTGAATAATACTTTAGTTACTTTGTTAACAGATTCATCAGTAGTTTGCGCGCTTAACATTGTGGCGATTACTAGTTGATAATCTTTAGAATAATTTAATGAACATTTGGCGTGAGGATATAATTCATTTAAATATTTAATTACTTTATTTATATCCATTATTATTTGTGTTCGTTCCACTTCTTTCTTGCTATGTCGATTGTTTTATTAATATTCTTATTCCAATTTTCGTTAATAGCGGAGTGACCTTCTTTTTCTATGTCATCTCTTGTTTGCCATTTCATGATTATCTTATCGACATACTTTAATGATTTATTATTTTTACTTAATGCTTCGTGAAGAGCATCTATACACATTTCTTGAGATATTCCATTATTAACCCATTCATCAATTAAAGAATATTCGACAGGAGATAATGATCTTCCTAGTTCTTTTTCAAATACTTGATAAATGTTTTGTGTAGCGTTTTTTATTTCTTCATCAAATTCTTTAGAGTTAGATTTATTAGATTCTATTTGAATGAGTTCAGATAGTTTTTCTTCTAGAGGTTGTAAAGAAGTAGATAATGTTTTACCAACTTGTTTATATTCAATATATTTTCTTGTTAATAAGGATACTAAGATGTTATCTATTTCTGTAATTGAGAGATTCATTTTAATTGATAATAAGTCTGCGGTGATTAAATTATTCTTTTGCTCTAATAAGTGTTTAATCATGAATATAACTGCAATATCTTTCTCAGTTAAAGAGAGTTTCTTATAAAACTCCATTAATGAGTATTCAAAATTAATTGCATATATAAACTTATTGCTCATAGGGATAAATATATTAGCACATATTTATATAAAATATAAAAATGTTATTTTTCTAATTCTTTTGTTAATGCTTTGACTGAAGTGAATTTTTTTGCTTTCTTACTTTTAGATAATTTGATGCCGTTTTTTATAGCTTTATCAGTTTCTTTATTGTAATTTGGTACATAAACATCAAAAGGTAAACCACCTTTAATCAAACACTGACTTAAAAAGATATTAATCGCACTACTCATATCTAATCCAAGAGTTTTAAATAGTTTAGTTGCGTTTTGTTTTGTTTGAGCGTCCACTCTTATTTGCATTGGTGTCTTCATAAAAAATAACCTATTGTAAGTTTACATTGTAAACCATTTGCAATACAAGTTATTTTCTATTTTCTAAATTAATCTTATCTTTATTTAACTTATCTAATAAAGACATATTCTTATTAATAGCGATCAATGTTTTATCTTCTATTTTAAATCCTAAAGATTTTTGAAAACGTAACGCTCTTAGAATTCTTAATGGATCTTCTTTAATTCTTTTATCTGGATCTCCAATAAATCTAATTAACTTATTTTTTAAATCATTTAATCCGTTGCAGTAATCATACACTTTTAAATTTCTATCAATATAAATAGCATTAATGGTAAAGTCTCTTCTTAAATAATCTTCTTTAATATCTTTAACAAAATTAATTTTATTAGGATGACGATAATCTAAATATTCATCTTCTTTTCTTAATGTTGTTATATCAATATTCTTATAATGCACATTCCCATATTTAGAGTATGTGTAATCCCAAGTAGGTAATATCTTTTTAATATCACTAGGAGTAGCATCACTAGCTAAATCTAAATCTTTAAAATCTCTATTTAATAAATAATCGCGTGAAGATCCTCCAACTAAATATAAATTAAAATTATGTTGTTTGAATAGATCCGCTAATTCGATAAATTTATTAATAAGATTATTCATAGTTATATTTTAGACTAAAAAAAGAACTGCCGAAGCAGTTCTTTATAACTTTGAATCTAAAGATTAAAGTTTAGCTTTTAAAGCTTTTGAAACTTTAAAACCGACAGTTTTGCTGGCTGGAATAGTAATTGTCTTTCCAGTAGCTGGGTTTGTGCCCTTGCGAGCTTTTCTCTTTTTGACAACTAAAGAACCGAAACCGGTAACTCTAACGTCTCCACCCTTCTTTAAGTTAGCGATAATTACTTCGATAGAAGCATCGATAACTTTTTCAGCATCGCTCTTTGAGGTTTTTGCCTTTGTTGCGACTGCTTCAACTAATTCAGCTTTATTCATTATTTTCTCCTTGCTTTATAGCAACCTTAATTTACCACATTTAATCGAAAAAAAGCAAGATTTTTTAATAAATTATAAAAAACAGGCTTAATTTAAGCCCAAAACATTCGATAATATCGAATAAAACCTTACATTTTGCGACGTAAGACAATTTTTAAAGGAATGTTGATAAATTCAAAGGTTTCTCTTAGTTTATTCTCGATATAGCGAATATATGAGAAGTGAGCATATATCGGATTATTAACAAATAAAACGATGGTTGGAGGACCAACAGAAATCTGTTCAGAATAATATATTCTTAATCTTCCACCCTTAAAATCAGGAGCTTCGTTCATTTGATGAGCATCTAATACTACTTGATTTAATGTCGATGTCTTTATCCTTTTATAATATGATTCATTAGTTTTATTTATTTCTTCAAAGATCTTTTCGATATTAGTTTTATTAAGTGCGCTGACAAATAAAATATTTACATAATCTAAGAACTTAAATTCTTTTCTTATCTCTTTAATAAATTTAGCAGCATCCATATCTTTCTTTTTAATATCCCATTTATTAACAATAAAGATAATGGCTTTATTAGCTTCATAAGCATAACCTACAACATGTTTATCTTGTTCAGTTATTCCAACACTAGCGTCGATTAAAAATAAAGATATGTTTGCTCTATCAATAGCGCGTAATGTTCTTAAGGCCGAATATTTATCTATTGATTCATAGATCTTTCCTCTTTTCTTAAGTCCAGCAGTATCTATTGCAACATAGTTTTTATTGTTATGAGTAAATTCTGTATCAGTAGCATCTCTAGTTGTACCTTCAATATCGGAGACAATAACTCTATTCTCTCCAATTAAAGAATTTACTAAAGTTGATTTACCAACATTAGGTCTTCCAATTACTGAGAATTTAATTGCATCAGTATATTCTTTATATTTTTTATTAGGTAAGGATTTCACTATTCTATCTAATAGATCTCCTACTCCAATGCCATGTTCAGCAGAGATCGCTAATGGTTCACCTAATCCTAAAGCATAGAATTCACTAGCTTCATCTATCTTCTCAATACTATCAATTTTATTAACCGCTAAGATAATAGGTTTATTAGATTTATGTAACATTCTTGCCACTAATTTATCATCACCAGTTAATCCTAATTTTCCATCAGTGACGAAAACAATTAAGTCTGCTTCTTTAATTGCTATTTCAGCTTGAGTTCTAATCTCTTCTTGAAACGGTCTATCTTTTAATTCAATACCACCTGTATCAATTAAATAAAAGTCTTTAGTTAACCATGTTGCTTTTGAATATAATCTATCTCTAGTTATTCCAGGAGTGTTATCCACTATAGAAGTTTTCTTCCCAATTACACGGTTAAATAATGTTGACTTACCAACATTAGGTGAACCGATAATTGCAACAACTCCTAAAGACATATTATCTTCCTAATTTCTTATTAATAATTCCTAAAATAGTCTCTACAACTTGATCAATAGTTAAAGGTGAGGTATCAACTTCAATAGCATCATCTGCTTTCTTTAATGGAGCGAAGTCTCTATGTGAATCAATATAATCTCTTTTCTTAACATCTTCTCTAATATCATCAATAGAGCATGGGATATTCTTCTCCATGTTTTCTTTATATCTTCTTTGCGCTCTACATTCAACAGAAGCAATCATAAATATTTTTACTTCCGCATCAGGAATAACATAAGTTCCAATATCTCTTCCATCCATAACAACATTATGGGTTTTCGCAAATTCTTTTTGTTTAGCGGATAAGACTAATCTAATACCCTTCATGGCTGCGATATAAGAAACATTACCACTTACTTCAGTAGTTCTAATTGCTCTAGTAACATCTTCACCATTACAAAAAACTGTATTATCAGGTCTAAGTTCGATATTAATATCATTTACTACTGCTTCACAAGCTTTAGTATCTTGACAGTTAATACCATGCTTCATGCAGTAATAAGTAACTACACGATACATTGCTCCTGTATCCATGTAAGTAAAGTTTAATTTCTTCGCTAAAATTTTAGCAATAGTTGATTTACCTGCTGCGGCAGGACCATCAATAGCAATTCTTGTAAATTGACCCATATAAATATCTCCTTATATATTATTTACCAGACATTATTTTATTATAAAAACAATAATAAAGTAATATTTATAATATTAAGGATAAAATAATCTATAAAAATATCTAATTGTTAAGGATTTGCATTGCTCCCTTATAAAAGATATAATAAATAGGTTATAAATGGAGGCAAAATTTATGGCAGCAAAATTAAAAGTTAACAAAGAACTATGCATCGGTTGTGGTGCATGTGTTACCGCATTCCCAGATGCTTTCGTTTTCGACAACGATGGTAAAGGCGAATGTGTTAAGGAAGTTGCTAACCCAGATGAGGTTAAATCAACCTGCCCAGTTACAGCAATCGCTGATTAATTGTTAAACTTAAAAAAAATAAATAGCTACCACCTCGGTAGCTATTTTTTTATATTTGTTCAAACTGTGAATTATATATCTTGGCGTAGAAGCCTTTCTTCTTAAGCAATTGTTTATGATTACCAATCTCCACTATATCTCCATCGCGCATAACTAAAATAATATCCGCGTTTCTAATTGTTGATAATCTATGCGCGATGACAAAACTTGTTCTTCCTTTAGTTAGTTTATCCATCGCTTCTTGAATAACAAGTTCTGTTCTAGTATCAACATTACTTGTCGCTTCATCAAGTATTAATAATGGAGAATTCTTAATCATTGCTCTAGCGATAGTTAATTGTTGCTTTTGTCCTTCACTTAAAGAATCAATATCTCCTAAGACTGTATCGTATCCATTAGGTAACGTATTTATAAAATGAGTTAATCCTACTGCTTCAGTAGCTTTCTTTAATTCGCTATCCTTCACCCCTTCTTTGTTATAAATTAAATTCTCTTTTATTGTTCCATTAAATAACCAAGTATCTTGTAAGATCATATCAAATAAATCATGGATATTATTTCTTGTTAAATACTTAACTGGAGTGTTATCAATAAAGATATCTCCATAATAAGCAATACCTAATTTAATATTATTTATTTTATTTAAATCATTACCAACAACAACTGGAAGTTTAAATGCTTTAACATTACTAACTAAATTTCCATCAAAACGAATATCAATATTTTTCGGATAATTATTAAAAGTAAATTTAGTTAGAGAATTATTAATAATCAAATTGCCTTTATCATTAAATTTCAAGACAATAGATTCTCCATTATCAAACACTTTGTAGTTTGTAATTTGATTATTAATAATTAAGCGTGGAGCCTTAATTTCATAGAAGCGCATTAATAAATTAACCATTGTTGTTTTGCCTGCTCCAGTAGGACCGACAATTGCCACTTTTTGTCCAGCTTTTAATTTGACGTTAAAGTTTTTAATAATGATTTTATTTTCATCATAAGCAAATCGGACATTTCTAAATTCAACATCACCTTTTACTTTTATTAGTTTTCCTTTCTTCTTAGATTCATCAATTATTTCTGGTTGCTCTAATATTTCAAATACACGTTTACCTGCGGCGCTTGCTTGTTGAAGTTGAGACATTGATTGAGCGAATGTCGATAATGGTTGAGTAAATAATTTTGCATATATAATAAACGCTAATAAAGTAGCAATGGTTACTCCAGGATTATTATTAAGAATTAAAATACCTCCAACAATAAAGATCATTGCATAACCTAAGTTACCAGCAAATACCATGATAGGCATCATTAATCCTGATAAGAAATTTGCTCTCCATGTTGCGTGATAAATATTATCAACATGTTTATAGAATCTTCCTTTTTCTATTAATGTGGCATTAAAGGCTTTAATAACTTTAAAGTTCGTAAATGATTCTTCAGCATGTCCATTAGTGTCTCCAATATATCTTTGTCTTTGATCAAAATATATTTGAGATTTAGCAATAATAATTGCCATTAAGATAAATCCAAATATTGATGATCCAATAGTGATTAACGCTAAGATATAATTAGTCTTGAACATCATTACTAAGACACCAACAAATAAGACAACACTATTAAATAAGTTCGCAACATTGCTTCCTAAAGTTTGAGATAAAGTATCAACATCATTTGTAACTCTAGATAAGATATCTCCTTTAGTTGTAGTATCAAAGAATTTAAGTGGTAATTTATTTATCTTAAAAGATATTTTAGTTCTAAATAATCTTGATTCTCTTTGAGTTACTTCCGCCATAATGAATTGTTGAATATAGCCAAATAATGCTCCTACTACATAGATAACTACTAATGTAATAGCAGTCTTAGTAAATTCATTCATATCTATTCCCGTTGGAGAAGGAATACCTTTAATAATTAAATTACCTAAATCTTGAATCTTATCTGGTCCAATAATAGTCGCTACTGCACTCACTATTGCGCATAAAATAGAGATTATTATAAACACTCCATAACGTGAAGAAAACTTTACTAATTTAGATAAAGAGGCACTATCTAATTTTTGATTTTTATCTATAGCTTGCATGTGACCATGTGCCATCTTATAGTTCCTCCTTACTTAATTGCGATAATGCGATTTCTTTGTACAAAGGACAACTCTTTAATAATTGTTTATGAGTACCATTGCCTACAATTTGTCCTTTGTCTAAAACAAGAATTTTATCTGCGTTTCTAATTGTTCCTATTCTTTGCGCGACAATAACGATTGTCTTATCTTTTAATTCTTGTTTTAGATTCTTTCTAACTTTCATATCTGTTTGATAATCAAGAGCGGAGAAAGAATCATCAAAGATTATTATTTCAGCATCCTTATATATTGCGCGTGCGATGGATAATCTTTGTTTTTGTCCACCTGAATAATTTGATCCACCTTGCGCGACTTCATTATTAATTCCTTTAGGTAATGAATTTACAAATGTTGATTCAGATAATTTTAATGATTTCTTAACTTTATCAATATTAATATTTGAATCTCCGTAGGCGACATTGCTTTTAATATCACCTTTAAATAAACATGCTTTTTGAGTTACTAATGCGACTCTTTTTTCTAAATCTTCTAGATGATATTTACGAACATCAATATTATCTACTTTTACTTCACCTTTACTGGCATCATAGAATCTAGGTATTAAATCAATAATAGTAGTTTTACCTGATCCTGTCGCTCCGATAATAGCTAATGTTTCACCTTTATTAACTTTAAAATTAATATTAGAGATTACATCATTCTTTCCATCTGGATATTTAAATGAAACATTATTAAATTCAATAGTGCCTTTCTCTTTAATATTCTTATCATTTAAATCTCCATCTGAGATAGTTATTTTACAATCTAAAACTTCATTAATTCTTTTCGAGGATACTAATCCTCTAGGTAATAAGACAAAGACAACAATTAATAAGATAAAGGACATTACAACTTGTATTGAGTATTGAGTGAATGCTGTCATGTTTGAGAAGATATCTGCTCTTTCAATTGGATTAACTGATTTATTAATTAAGATAGCGGCAATCCAATAAATTGCTAATGTTAATCCAGATAAACAAAGAGTCATTACAGGCATTAACGCTCCCATTGCTTTAGTAGCGAATAATTGATTATGAGTCATTTCATCATTCGCGATTTCAAATTTTAATTCTTGATAATCTTCCGCGTTAAATGCTCTAATAACTCTAACACCGCTTACATTTTCTCTAGTCGCGTTATTTAAGTTATCAGTAAGTTTTTGTATTTTCTTAAATTTAGGTAAGGCGAAGATAACGACAAATCCAACTGTTAATACTAGTACTCCAACAGTAATTAAAGTTGCGGTTGTCCATTCAACTGATGTTGCTGATATTTTTGTTATCGCCCATATTGCGGTGATAGGAGCTTTTAATAAAACATGTAATCCAAATCCAATAAACATTTGAACATTAACAACGTCATTAGTAATTCTAGTAACTAAAGAAGACACAGAAAATGTTTTCATCTCTGCACTAGAGAACTTTGAAATATGTTCATACATTTCTTTACGTAATCTACGAGAAAAGTTTGCGGCTAATCTAGTGGATAATAAAGATGCAGCCATAGACATCAACATGCTACCTAAGGCGCATAAAATCATCATTCCGCCGTTATACCAAATATCTTGTTTAGTTATTTTAGATTGTAGACCTTTAGTGATATTAACAGTAAAATCAGGCATTCTTAAATCTAAATATACTTGTACAATTACTGTGCCTAAAATAAGCAATAACGCTAACCAATCTTTTAACTGTAAACGTTTAAACATTCTTAACATGTTTCTTATTCCTTGTTTATTGGTAATTATCAATTATATTGATAAGTAAATATTTATCAACTAAAAAAACACCCGACATAGGTCAGGTGTTTTATAGTTGATAATATAAACTTAACGTTTACTGAATTGTGGGGCGCGTCTTGCACCTTTAAGACCGTATTTCTTACGCTCTTTAACTCTTGAGTTGCGGGTTAATAAACCAGCATCTTTTAAAGTACCACGATCAGCACCGCTAGCAAGTAATGCACGAGCAATACCTAAACGGATTGCGCCTGCTTGACCTGTGAAGCCACCGCCATAGACGTTAACTTCAACATCATACTTACTATCATTGCCAGAGATAACTAATGGTTGTTTTAAATCAAGGATTAATGTTTCATATGGGAAATAGTTTTTAACATCTTTTCCATTAACAGTAATCTTTCCTTTACCTTTAGTAATGATAACGCGTGCGACAGAAGATTTACGTCTTCCTGTTCCACGGAATGATTCTTTAGCCATTATCTTTTACCTCCATATTTAAGTTCATAAACGACAGGTTTTTGAGATTCTTTATCATGCTTTTCTTCAGCATAGACAAATAATTTCTTAATCATTTGACGACCAAGTGGTCCTTTAGGTAACATACCCCAGATAGCTCTTTCCATCATTTCTTCTGGATATCTTTCAAGCATAACACCAGCACTACGAGTGCGTAATCCACCAGCGAAACCAGAAACATTATAATATTTCTTGTTTTCTTTCTTGTTACCAGATAAGGCAACATGCTTGGCATTGATGACTATTACATAATCACCGCAATCAGTATTTGGGGTGTAAATAGCTTTATTTTTACCCATAAGTAAGATAGCGACTTCGCTTGCGAGTCTACCTAATGGCTTGTTAGCCGCATCAACGACATACCATGTACGTTTGATATCTTTTCCTTTTGCAATTGTTGTTTGACGTTGCATAAATACTCCTTTACTAAACTTTAATTTATTCTTACCGGGACTAAATTATATTGTGTAGTAATTTTAAGCCGTGCTTATAATAATAGTTATTATTACAAGTAAGTCAAGAATATGTTAATAAATTAGTTATTTTTTAATTGTTCCGATGACTATAGCAATTATTACAATAGCGGCTAATAAACATAGACATACTATCAATAAAGGTTTATTGACTGATAGTACACTTGGATCTTTTTCATCTTTCTTTTTAAAACACATAACTTATCTCACTCTTATAGTTTTACTTGCTAATAAACATAGATAACTAACTATGATTGTATTGCCAGGTATATATATAAATGATAACAGCAAAGAAGGGAAGAATATTAATTCAAATGGTAAATTCTGTTTTAAGATTAAGGCATAGAATAGATATTTTGCAAAAGCATTGATAAATAAAGTAAATATTACTTGAACAAAGATAACAATAAACGCAATTTGATAAACATTAGGAACACGATTATCTTTGTTCACAAATCGCGAAAAATATTTATTAAAGTACATAACAAAAACATGAATTAAACATAAGACAATAAATCCAATTATTGGAATTATTATTTTCGCGATTTTATTTATTTTAAATGTGACATTAAACATTGTTATTTCTGTTGATAAAAATGTGAATAATAATAGACCGATAAATATTAATAATAAAAATGCATCAAAGATTAACATTGATATTCTCTTATTATTAAATTTCTTAAATCCTAACATTATTAATCCAGGAGTAGCGCCCATTAATGTAAATGTAATAGTAATAAATGGATTAATAGCGACACCACTAACAGGCATTATTAAGATTCCAATTATGTCTCCTAATCCACCAATAATTGCACCAGAGATTGGGCCTAATAAAATAGATGAAAACATTGTGACTGCGACACCACAACTTAAACGAACATAGGGAGTAACATAAATTCCTAAAAATCTAGTTGCAACGATGCTTAAAACAAGCATCATTGCAGTTAAAGTCATACGTTGTAAAGTTGAGAATTTCATCATAATTAATAAATATCTTTTCCTTTATTTTTAATTACTTTTCTGATTTCTTTTTGTTGATCTTTCTTCTTAATTGTTTCGCGTTTATCAAATAGTTTTTTTGGTTTACCTAATGCTATTTCGATTTTGGCCATGCCTTTCTTAAAATAAATTTTAGTTGGAATTAATACTTGACCAGATGTTTCAACTGCGACACGATATCTAATTATTTCTTTTTTGTGCATTAATAATTTACGAGATCTTAATGGATCATGATTAAAGATATTTCCTTTCTCATATGGAGCGATGTGCATATTAATAATAAAAGCTTCATTTCTTCTAAATACAACATATGCATCGTTTAAAGTTGCGCCATGATTTCTTAAAGATTTTATTTCAGTTCCTTTTAATTCAATACCACATTCTAAAAAGTCATTTAAAGCATAGTTATAAAATGCTTTGCGATTACTAGATATGATTTTATTTCCTTTTTCTTTTTCCATTTTCGTTCTTCTCTTGATCTTTTTTTAATTCATCATATTTAATATTCGCGACTGTCGATTTTTGGAATGATCTATTAGAATGATCACTATTAGTGGAGTTGACTGTAACAAAATAAGATACAGCTTGGACAACAGTTTTGTTTGTAGCGGTTTTAAAGAAGTGTCCGATTTTAATAAGATATAGTTTTGTATATTTAAAGATATATTTTTCTTTTAATATTAATAAAACTAAATAATATATTAATCCTCCTATTGGAATTAATAAGATTAAATCAAGTAAGTTTTTAACTCCGATTATATCTAATATAAAGTAATAGATTCCACAGCAGGCTAAGCACATTACTACACCAGCAATTAAATATCTCCAAATATATTTAAATATGATTCCAAGTTCTATTTCTTTTGTGACATATAATAATTGAATAAAGACAATTGAGAACTCAGAAATTAATGTTCCGATTATCGCTCCTCTAGCGCCTAAGAAAGGAATTAATAAGCAGTTTAATCCAAGGTTAATAGCAAATCCAATTAAGACTGAAATAGAATATTTTTTATCTTGTTTTGTAGGTAGCAAATACTGCATTCCTATAATGTTGCTTGTACCTGTTAGTAATATCACAGGTGCATATATCATTAATAAATAAGCAACTTCATCATAGAATTGTCCAAAGAATACTGGGACAAAACATTTAGAAATGGCGATTGTTCCAAGTGCCATTGGAACACCAGCAGCGAATGTAAATCTGAATGATTTATAAACATTCTTTTTAACTGCTCCTAAACGATTGTTAGAATATTCAATTGTATTTCGAGTAGTCATAACTGCACCATAGGCTAATATAACTGATAATAGAGCTTTAATTATTTTTTCAGCTTGATAATAATAACCATTTTGCAAGTCTGATTTGTTAGCAATAACAGTGATATATCCTATTCTTTGATACGCTTGACCATGTACTAATAAACCGATTAATGTTTTATCTAAAATTGCATAAATAGAAATAGCGGCAACTGGTAAAAATAATGCTAAAGATGTCTTCATATGTTTTTTAAAGTTAAGAGATTTCAATTTTACTTTTCTTAAATTTGTTGGGAGCATAACCCACATTGAAAGGTAGCCTCCAAGAACCATTAGCGAATACAAAATAGCATATGTATTTAGATTATATCTTGTCTTAACAAATAAGAATACTGATACTAAGAAAACAACTCTTATGATTAAATTTAAAATCATAACTGTAAAGAAATTTTCTTTACCATGGAAGAAGAAATTAATATCTAAAGCAGTAGATCCAACTATGATAGAAAAGATTAAAATTAATTTTGAATAATCTCCGAATACATTGAGGAAATATAAAGTAAATAAACAAAGCAAAGAAATGCTAACTGGGATTAGACGTACGATAACTATCTGCCAGAATACTCGGCTTTGTTCTTCTCTATCGTGTTTAACTTCTGCTATCGCTCTTTGAGCATATTGTTGGAATCCTAAATATCCAAAGATAATAAAATAAAATGACAACGTATAGGCGAATGAGAACTGTCCCATATTTGAAGCGCCAAGAATACGAGAAATATATGGAATTGTTACTAATGGAGTAATAACAACCAATAATTGATAAATAACATTGAAAACGAAATTTCTTTTAACATGTGTATCCTTTTCGGTAAGTTCAAAAGACGAAACTATTTTCTTAGTAACTTCAATATTAGAAAATTCGTTTTGCTTTTTAAATTCAAAACTATCTTTGTGTTCAAACTCTTTTAGTATTTGAGTTAATTCTTCAATATTATTAGGATCAAAATATTTTACTTCATCATCAGAGAATATTTCTTTATTGGATTCAATATTAGAAGCAATAATAGGTGTTCCTAATTTCTTGGCTTCTATCAATGGATAAGCGAATCCTTCATATATTGATGGTTGAATCAATGCGCTAGCATTTTTAATTTCTCTGATATATTCTTCAGAGGTTAAATTTTCTAATATTTTTATCTTTTGATTTTTTTGTATTTGTTTTAATCTTCTATAATCTTTTTTTCTTAAATTTTTATGTTGAACGATAATGTGTAGATCGTTTTGAGTTCCACTCTTTTCCATCGCAAGTAATAAGGAATTTAAATTTTTATGTCTTTTAAACGATCCGATAAACGCAAAGTAATTTTTAGTTTCTTTATGTATAACATCAACGTTATCAAAAACCTTACATAATCCAGGTTTAAGTACGACAAGTTTCTTATCATTCTTAAAGATTTTGCTGATTCTATTTTTAGAGAATTCAGATAAAGTAAAGACACGTTTAGCTAAACGATATGATCTTTTAGCAACACGTCTTTTTAAGAAATCAGTAAATCTTCTTTGTGAAAATTTACGTTTATCAAAAAACAATGTATCTGGAAAAACACAATAAGAATTAATTTTGACTCCGACTGGAATGATATATGTTGGTGTGAAAAAACAATCATAGTCGTTAATTACTTTAACTAGGCTGTGATTAAGAAACGATCCAAACGAATGAGAACGACTAGTGTTATGAATTATTTTGCAAGGAAGATTAAGTTTTTCTAATTCGTTTCTATCTCCAATTAATCCATACTCATTTTTTGTAAAATCTAAGTTTTCTAATACGCCTAAAAGAAGTGTTCCAGCACCACCTCTGTTAATTGAACGAGCATCAATTATTATTCGCATATTAAAATTTAATTCTTAATTTAAGAATTATTAATAGTATATATCTAAATAGTTTAATTTTTAAATTATGTTATTTTTCGGATGGTTCAACATTATAACCATTTGGATTCTTTTTTTGCCAATTATAAGAATCGCGACACATCTCAACAATGTTAAATTTTGCTTCCCAACCTAATTCATTTTTAGCAAGAGTTGCATCAGCGTAGTTTTCAGCAACGTCACCTGCTCTTCTTGGGCCAATTTGATATTTGATTTGAATATTATTGGCTTCGTCATAAGCTTTAACTAAATCAAGAACGCTGGTGCCTTTTCCGGTACCAAGATTATAAATTTTTAATCCCTGTTTTTCTTGAATTGGTTTTAAAGCCGCGACATGTCCAAGAGCTAAATCAACAACATGAATATAGTCTCTAACACCGGTTCCATCGTGAGTTGGGTAATCATTTCCGAATATAGTTAAGCATTCTCTTCTTCCAACAGCAACTTGGTTAATATATGGCATTAAATTATTTGGAATACCCCATGGATCTTCACCCATTAATCCTGATTCATGTGCTCCTACTGGATTGAAATATCTTAACAAGACAATATTAAATGAAGGATCTATCTCATGTTCTCTCATTAACATTTTTTCAATTTCGATTTTAGTTTGCCCATATGGATTAGTAGCTTCTCCAATTGGATCAGTCTCAACTAATGGTACGTGAGTAGGAACTCCATAAACCGTAGCAGAGCTTGAGAAGATAATATTTTTTACACCATTTCTTCTCATTACTTTTAATAAAATAACTGATATTCCAATGTTATTTCCATAATATAATTTTGGTTTTTTAACCGATTCGCCAACAGCTTTTAAACCAGCAAAATGAATAACAGCATCAAATTTTTCTTTCTTAAAAATCTTATCTAATCTTTCTTCCTTGATTAAATCTAATTTATAGAATTTTGGTCGATATCCAGTGATAGTTTCGATTCTATTTAATACTTCCTTATTTGAGTTAGATAAGTTATCAATAATCACAGGTACATGATTATTTTTAATCAACTCAACACATGTATGGGATCCAATATATCCCATTCCTCCGGTAACACAAATTTTCATAGTTTTATTTCCTCCTATTTAATTCTTCTACCATTATTTTACTCGTTAAAGATGGATTAACTTTTCCACCACTCTTTTTCATAACTTGTCCGATTAAGAAACCTAAGGCTCTATCTTTTCCCGCGTGATAATCCTTAATCGATTGCTCATTATTATTTAAAATTTCAATAACTAAATCTCTTATTGCTTTATCATCTGAAGTTTGACCAGTAATATTTAATCTTTGCTTTGCGGTTTTACAATTGACATTATTTTCTAACATATACGCAAATATCTCTCTAGCAATTTTATTAGAAATAACTCCAGATTCTTTTTCGTTGATTAATTCAACTAACATTTCAGGAGTAATTTTAAATTCATTTATTGAGATTGCGTTCTTATTTAAATAAGCCATAATATCAACAATTAACCAGTTAGCTATTGTCTTATAGTATTTCGATTTTTTTGCGCATTCATCGAAGTAATTTGCTAAAGGTAAGCTTGATAAAATTATACTAATATCATAATCATTTAAATTAAATTTAACTTTATATCTTACGCGTTTTTCACTCGCTAATTCATTACTTGTTTTAATAGCATCATCTATAAATTTTTGACTTAATTTAATTGGGATAATATTGTCTTCTGGGAAGTATTTATAATCAACAGAATCAGTTTTAACTCTCATTGATTTTGTCGCTTTATTTTCTTCATCATATCTTCTAGTTTCTTGAATTATTTTTTCATTAGATTCAATGGCTTTTATTTGTCTTTGAATTTCATACTCAAGAGCAATTTTAATGTGATTAAATGAGTTAATATTTTTAACTTCTACTTTAGTTCCAAGATTTTTATCTGAATCTTTTTTTACTGAAACGTTAACGTCACAACGAAGTTGACCTTCTTCCATTTTGCCATCGCTGACTTCAAGGAATGAGACAATTTCTCTTATTGTTTCAACGTATTTAGCAGCTACATCTGCACTATGTATGCATGGGCGTGTAACTATTTCAATTAAAGGTATGCCCGCACGGTTATAATCTAACAATGTAAATTTAGGGAAGTGTAACTGCTTTGCAGTATCTTCTTCCATATGTAATCTTTCTATTTCTACTCTTTCGCCATTAATATCTAAATAACCATCTCTACCAATTGGACGTTTATCTTGAGTGATTTGATATCCTTTTGGTAAATCAGAATAGAAATAATTTTTGCGATCAAAATGTAGTTCGTTATCGATTGTCATATGTAAAGCATGGCAAACTCTAATAGCGTTGATAACAGCTTGCTTATTAGGAACAGGCATAGTTCCAGGGAACGCTAAATCATATGGAGTAGTAAATGTATTTGGTTCTTGCATAAATCCAACTGGAGATGAAGAAAACATTTTAGATTTTGTTTTCATCTCAACATGGATTTCTAGACCAATCGTTGCTTGATATCCCATATTATTTTTTACTCCTTACACTTAAGTTATAGTAAGGAAGTTTATCCTCTAATGCTTTAGCGATATTTAATAATTTGCTTTCTTCAAACGCTCTTCCGGTTAAGTTAAAACCGAATGGTAAATCATTTTCAAATCCACAAGGAATAGTAATTGATGGAAGTCCTGCAAAATTTGCGATAACCATGTAGTTATCAGCAATTAAATATTCATCTTTTAATTGATCAACTTTATTATCAAATGGAGCAGCGGTTGTTGGAGATGCTGGTAAGAAAATGACATCGTTTGTTTTTAATATCTTATTTACTTCATCAACAATCTTATGACGATTCTTTGCCGCTCTTAAGAATAATTCATTTTGATTTTCTTTCATTAATGAATAACTGCCGATAATAAATCTTCTTTTTATTCTTTCACTAAATCCTTTAGTGCGTGCATTCTTCATAGCTTCTATATAAGTTGTGCCGTCAAAATATGGTCCAAATTTTATTCCATCTAAATTAGCGTTATTACTCGTCGCTTCCGAACAAGACATGATGTAATAAGTTGGGAATAATGTTTGTAATAAATGTTTGTCCATTGATACATAATTAATCTTCGCTCCTAAGTTTTGGTATATCTTTAGAGTTTCTTTAAATTGATTAATTATTGTTTCGTTACTAATTGATTCAACAATTTCTTTAATAACTGCAATTGAAATATTTTTAATTGGTTTATCAATATTATCTACATAATTTTCTACAGGTTTATTTGATGAAGTAAAATCGTTTTTATCTTCACCTGCAACAATACTTAATAACATTGCTGCATCTTTAACACTTCTTGTAAAATAACCAGCAGCATCTAAACTTGGAGTAAATGGAAATAATCCATATCTAGATATTCTGCCCCATGAAGGTTTAAATCCAACAAGACCACCATAACTAGCAGGTTTTCTAATTGAATCTCCCGTATCAGATCCTAAAGCAAACGGAACAATTCCGCTTGCTACAACAGATGCTGAACCACATGAAGAACCTCCCATCATTTTCTTGTGAGAAGGATCATATGGATTATATGTTTTACCTAAATGTCCTGTTGCACCAGTTCCGCCCATTGCTAATTCATCAAGTGTAACTTTAGCAACCGGAATAGCTTTTTTCTTTAATAATTTTTCAACGATGGTTGCATTATAAACAGGAACGTATCCTTTCAACATATCACTGCTTCCGCATGTTGGAACATCCTTGGTTGAAAAATTGTCTTTAATTGCAAATGGGATACCCCATACTGGGTTATCTACTTCGATTTCTCCAATGTTGGTTGCCAATTCAATTGCTTCTTTTTCCATTAGATATTCAACTGCATTATTATCATCTTTTTTAAGACGATCAATTGCTTCTTTGACTAATTCTAAAGGAGTTACTTTCTTTTCGACTAAAGCTTTATGTAAATCTAAAATTGTTAAATCTAAATAACTCATGATACAACCTTAGGAAGTTTAATTTGACCTGCTACTTTATTCTTTGCGTTCTTAAGCATTTCTTCTCTTGATCTAGGAGAATCAGGAATATCTTCTCTTAATTTATCTGCAGAAACTTCAAACGGGAAAACCATTGGAGAATAACTATCAATAGTTTTATCTTCCGCAATAATCTTCATTTGTTCTTTAATCGTTTTAAATTCGTTTAATAAAGTTTGATATTCGTTTTCACTCATGTCAAAAAGAAGTCTATTTGCGCAGTCTTTAAGTGATTCAATTGTAACTTCTTTCATAACTCTAATAATTTTATCATTTTAATAATTTTTTTCTTATAGAAAAATTATTTAGTTTTTAATAGTTCATCAAATTCCTGTTCGTTGATAACTTTTATACCTAAAGATTTTGCCTTGTCTAATTTTGATCCAGCCTCTTCTCCAGCAATAACTAAATCAGTTGATTTTGAAACTGATCCTGTGACTTTCGCTCCTAAATTTTCTAACATAAC
>DCIT01000003.1:111871-112593 GCA_002317145.1 Caryophanales bacterium UBA1719 | reverse complement strand
GCAAAATACGAATTCATATTTATTGCTGGTCCAAGATATTTCATGTTCACTCCTAACTCTTTTAATTCATTGATTAATTTTATATTTTCTTCGTTATGGAAATATTCATAAATAGAATCTGCAACAACAGGACCGATATCATTTAAAGATAATAATTCCATGGTCTCTAAATTTAACCAATCATCAATATTTGCAAATCTTTTAACTAAAGTCCTAGCCATTTTGTTTCCAATTTCATTAACACCTAAACCAGTTATTAATTTTTCTAATGAATTATTTTTTGATTTATTGATCGCTTCAATTAAATTATTAAATGACTTGTGTGACCAACCTTCTAGATTCAAAATTTGTTCTTCCTTATCTTTCAAACGATAAATATCAGGTATTGATTTCACAAATCCAAGGTTAAAAAATTCTTCCGCTACTGCTGGCCCAAAACCTTCAATTTCCATTGCATCTCTACTTGCAAAATGAATTAATGATTCAATCTTTCTAGCATCACAAGACGGATTAACACAATAATGCATTGCATCGATTTTTTCTAATGGTTGACCACAAATTGGACATTTATCAATCATTTGAAATTGCTTCTCCGTTCCATCTCTTCTTTCTTTAATTGCGCGAACAACTTCGGGAATAATATCGCCTGCTTTACGAATAACAATTGTGTCTCCAATCATTAATCCTTTTTCTTTAACAAAATCTTCATTATGTAATGTTGC
>DCIT01000003.1:88718-111804 GCA_002317145.1 Caryophanales bacterium UBA1719 | reverse complement strand
CCTGTGCGTCCAACAGAATAAACAATATCTCTTAATTTAGTAATTACTTCTTCTGGTGGGAATTTATATGCAATTGCCCATTTAGGAGTTTTAGCTGTATATCCTAAGCGATTGTAATATTTAAATTCATCAACTTTAATAACTATTCCATCAATATCATAGGGTAAAGAAGAACGCTTCTCTGTGTATTCATTAATATATTTAATTACTTCTTCAATACCATGACATATGCGTCTTTCTTTGTTGGTTTTAAATCCTAATGATTCTATGTAATTTAAAGATTCACTATGACGAGTAAATCCAAATTCTTGAGCATTAACAAAATAATACCAGAAACCTTCTAATCCACGAGATGCCGCAATTTTGGTATCGAGTTGTCTTATTGATCCTGCTGCAGCATTTCTAGCATTTGCGAATAATGGTTCTTTATTTATCGCTCTTTCTTCGTTTAATTTTAATAAACTCTTTTTAGGCATAAAAATTTCACCA
Source organism: Caryophanales bacterium UBA1719 (assembly GCA_002317145.1). Taxonomy (GTDB): domain Bacteria; phylum Bacillota_I; class Bacilli_A; order RFN20; family CAG-826; genus UB1719. Next base: position 111,315 of record DCIT01000003.1, on the reverse strand, counting down.
CGAACTTCAAATGGTTTATCAATTGAAATATGTGTAGGTATAGACTTAACTGTAATAACGTTGCTAGTTACTTTTTCACCAATATTTCCATCTCCGCGAGTAGCAGCATAATTCAAAGTTCCATCGACGTAATCAAGCGACATTGCTAAACCATCAATCTTCATTTCTGCCATATAATCAATTGAATCTAGATGTAATGCTTCTAAAACTTTTCTATCAAACTCACGAACTTCATCTTCATTAAAGACATCTGCTAAAGAGAGCATCATTCTTTTATGTTTAACTTTTTCGAACCCAGTTAATACTTGACCTCCAACTCTTTGTGTAGGAGAAAATGGTTTCTTTAATTCTAGATGATTTGTTTCAATATGAATTAATTCATCCATTAAATTATCGTATTCAGCATCAGATACAGAAGGATTGTCTTTTACATAATATTCGTAATTATATTTTTCAAGAAGTTTAGTTATCTCTTCTACTCTTTTTTCTAAATCGTTCATTAGTTCATCTCCTTAATATCTTTTAAGCGACTAAGCATCTTATGTGTTGATAACATTGTTTTTGATCCGCATGATTTAAAGTTAATTATTATTGCGGATTCATCTAATATTTTAATAACTTTACCTTCACCAAATTTTTCATGAACAGCTATATCTCCAACTTTCCAATCTGTAATTCCGTTAGAGGCATTCTCTTCTTGAATAACTGGTTCTTGTTTAATTGGGAAATCATCAAACGATTCATCAGGATAATAAGAAGAAGGATTATCGATGAAAGTCTTTTTAATTCTTGGATAATTTTCTCTTCTTGAAAATACAGGATCTTCAGGCATTTTTAATCCGGCTTCTTTTATAAATTGAGATTCAACTGGATTACCTTCTAAGACAAAAGAATATCCGTTATTCATTGATAAGAATAATTGTTTTTTTGCACGTGTAAAGGCCACATATGCTAATCTTCTTTCTTCCTCTAATCCATCGCGCCCTTCTTCATTTAAGGCTCTAGCATTAGGGAATACTGAATCTGCTAATCCGATAATAAATACATAGTTATATTCAAGTCCTTTAGCAGTATGTACAGTCATTAAAGAAATATAATTATCATCGACCATATCATCTTGTGATGTTGCTATTGCGCAATTCTCTAACCATGTATCAAATCCATCACTAGGATTCTTTTTAATAAAATCATACATATCCGCAAAAAGCATTTTTACATGTCCAATTCTTTCTTCAGCATCATCATCTAAATCAAGATATTCAAAATATCCAATTTCAATTAAAAAGTCTTCTAATACTTTTGAATAAAATTCTCCATCGTCAGATAATTTATTCTTTGTTTCTTCGATTTTCTTTATTAGTGAGGTTAAGGAAATTACAACTGCAGGAGATAATTCGGTTTTATAATTTTCAATATTTTTAACATATTCATAATATGAAAGATGGTTTGATGCACTCTCGTTTTTTAGTATTTCAATACTCTTTTCACCAATCTTTCTTTTTGGTACGTTTATAATTCGATCAAAAGAAATATCATCTTTAGGATTAACTATTAATTTAAAATAGGCTAAAGCATCTTTAACTTCTTTTCTTTGATAGAATCTCACTCCACCAAAAACACGATATTTTAATCTCTCTTTAATTAATTCTTTTTCTAATGGTAACGTAAGATAAGCACTACGGTATAAAACGGCAATTTCTCGATATGAACTAACTTTATTGCTGTTTATTAATTTCTTAATAGTTGAGACTATATGTTGAGCTTCGACATCTTTATTTGCTCCTTTAAATAATTCAATTTTGTCACCATGGATATTATTAGTGAATAAATTCTTAGGAACTCTTTTCTTGTTATTAGAAATTAATTTATTTGCAGCATCAAGAATTGTTTTTGTTGAGCGATAATTTTGATCAAGAATAATTGTTCTTGCTTCTTTGTATGTATGTTCAAAATCTAATATTATTTTTTGGTTCGCTCCTCTCCAAGTGTAGATGGTTTGATCGGGATCTCCAACAACATAGATTGAACTATTTGGATGGGAAAGTAACTTAACCAATTTAAACTGAACATCATTTGTATCTTGGAATTCATCGATTAAAATATATTGAATTTTCTCGCACCATCTTTTTCTCACTTCAGGGAAGTTTTCTAAGATAATAATTGGTTTTAAAAGAAGATCATCAAAATCTAATGCAATCATTTCATTCTTCTTTCTTTCATATTCTTTAAAGATTTCTAGACACTCTTCTTCTTGATAATAATGCCCGAGTTTAACATCGCTTGGATAATAGCCTTTGCATTTCTTTGAATTAATATATCCAATCGCTAATTGAACTATTTCATCTTTCTTTTGATGTCCACGTTGGACGCAAATATCTTTAATTAATCTTTGAGAATCGTCATCATCAAATATAGTAAATGAACGAGAAAATCCTAAATTATGAATTTCGTTTCTTAAAAATTTAACACCGAAAGAATGGAAGGTAGATATCTTTAAAAACGGTGCGACATCAGGAAGCATATTAACTATTCTATTTTTCATTTCATTCGCAACTTTATTAGTAAACGCAATTGCCAAAATAGAACTTGGTTCCACCTTTAGTTCGCTTAATAAAAACGCTATACGGTAAGTTAAAACACGAGTTTTGCCACTTCCTGCACCAGCAATAACCCTAGTATATTGAGAAGTTGTTGTTACAGCTTCTAATTGTTCCTTGTTTAATAACTTAGAGTAATCCATTAAGTAATATTATAACATATTACTTAAGACCTTAAATAGTTAATTACTTGAGTTTTTCCTACCATATTATTTTTAACAGTTTTATCCTCAATTTCAACTAAACTTGGAAAACCGCGAACAAATAAATATTTAATTTCTTTTTGCCCAATAGTTGAACTAGGATCCATGTCTTGAGTTACAACATTTTGATTGCAAAAATAAATTGCTTTTTCATTCTTAAGTGCGATTTGAACAACTTCATTTCTAATTTCTTCACAATACTTGCAAGTAACAGAAAAATAATAAACAAAATAATGATTATCTTTTGATAAAGAATCGTTCCAATCAATAAACTTTTCTTTTACTTCATCATAAGAATGATAATTAATTTTTTCTTGCTGTTTTTCATTTGAACCACATGATACTAAAACAAACAAAGTTAACGCTAATTTTAATTTCATAAATTTTCTCCCTATTATTTAATTACTTAAAAACAGGCAAAAATTCACGAATTATTTTTGTATATTTATTTATAAATATAAGAAAATTTATAATATAATCAAAATAGGCATGTTTAAAGAAAAGAACACCATCATTGAAAACATTGCTTTTATGGGCATTGTTGCAGCAATAAATGTATTGCTATCTGTGTTAGCAGCCTTTTTGCCTATCACTAGTATTTTTATTTTAATATTTCTTCCTTTTTTTAGTTCGGTTGTTGCTTTACTATGCAAATGGAAATATTATCCAATTTATTTTTTTGCTACCATTGGAGTTGCTCTAGCTGCGACATTTTGGAATATTCAATTTACTTTATTTAATTTAATTCCTAGTTTAATAACCGGTTTTTTATTTGGATTATCATTTAAAAAACATTTATCTGGTACATATGCTTTATTGTTTACAAGTGTTGCGCAATGTGCGATAACTTTTGCTTTAATTCCCTTAATTAATGTTCTTTGTAATACTGATATTATCGATACTTTTTTAAAGTTTTTTAAATTAAATGATAATCCAAATGCACAAATAATTGTGCCTTCATTTATTTATTTAATTGGATTAATTCAAATGGTATTTTCGTATATTGTTTTAAATAACGAATTAAAGAAATTTAAAGCTGATAATTGGACTAAAAATAATAATTTATTAATTTATATCGGTCTAGGGATTTCGTTATTATTAATCCCTTTTATCTTTTTTGCTTTATCTATTTCTTATTTATTTATGTTTATTGGTTTATTGATTTCTGTTTCATTATTTATAGATTTAATTGAAACAAAAAAGAAGGGATTAATAATTATTTCTAGTGTTGGATTTGCATTTGGATTTTTATCTATTTTTATGTTCTATTCTTTAGTAAAAATGCCTTATACATTAATACTAATTAATATTTCAAATATATGTATTTTATTAATTTCGTTATTATATAATCTAATAAGAGAAAAGAAGATATGATAGATTTTTTAAAAAGATTTGGACTTGGCATACTCTATATTTTAGTTTCTCCTTTCGCGATTGCTTTTTTAGTTTTATGGACTTTATACACGATTGTTGTTTTTATAATTGAATTAATTCATGGGATTAGATCATTCTTTAAAGGTAGAAAGTTCTTTGATGAATTCCCTGAAGATATCGAAGCAAAAAAGATTTTAAATTTAGAGCAGTTCGCTCCTAGTAGCACTCCAGTTGAAGAACAAAAGGAAGAGACTCCACAAGTATGAATTTCTTAATCGCTTTAACTGAAAATGATAAAAGAATATTAATAGCATTAGGCTTATTATTAATCTTAATTTTTGTCATTGTTGGATACATTGGTTTACTTGTAGAAAGAACCATGAAAAGACAAGCAAAAAGAGCTGGTATAATGATGCATGATGTTGTAGCAGCGAAGGTTATAACCAATCCTAGAGCATTTATTAAATTTGGTAGAAAGAAGAATAATCGTTTGTTCTTTAAACAAGCATACATTCCATTCTTAATCCTATTATTAGCATTAATAATTTATATCATTTATGGAGCGGTAACCCGTAATTGGAAATTAAATATTTTTGATTATCAAAATGAGGGATTTAGTACCTTGTTATTCATTTGGAATTTTAAAGATCCAAAAATCTATATTGATTGGTTTGGTATAAAGATTATTGGTAATTGGCCTCCATTAATCAATACTCCTCATTTTGTTTGGACTGCTTGGGCAAGCTATATTATTGTTCCTTGTTTATTCATTGGTGGAATTTGGTTATTTGTTACTGTTCAAGCACATATCGCTAGAGCGTTCCGCATTAGAAAACTTGCTAAAACAGTATTCAATCCATCTCTAGATAACGTTCAAATTAATTCACCACTGCAAAATAATCAACCAACAGATAATAATCAAAATAATATAAATCAATAATTAAAAAATTAAGATTGTTAACGAATAAATTAAATAAATAATTAAAAAGATATCAATACATATTAAAGCAATTACTAAGCGTCTATGAGAACGCTTTTTAATTTCTTCTTCAGTTAATTCTCTTACTTCTTTCATAATTAATATTTAATACTTCCAGGAGTTCTTGGGAACGGTTGAACATCACGGATATTAGACATACCAGTGATATACATTAATAAACGATCGAATCCAATACCAAATCCGGCATGTGGACAACCACCATATTTTCTTAAATCAAGATACCATTCAAGACCTTTAGCGTTGCCGAGTTCTTCCATTTTCTTCTTTAAAACATCATAGCGATCTTCTCTTTGAGATCCGCCAACTAATTCTCCAATTGATGGGACTAATAAATCACAAGCTGCAACAGTCTTATTATCTTCATTAAGTTTCATATAGAAGGCTTTGATTTCTTTTGGATAATTAATGATAAATACAGGACCTTTTACTACTTGTTCAGTAATAAATCTTTCATGTTCTGTCTGTAAATCCATGCCCCATTTAATATTGCTATTTTCAAACTTATGTCCGTTCTTTACAGCATCTTGTAGTAACTTAATAGCATCACTATAATCTAAGCGTTTAAAATCGCTATTAACAACGTGAGTTAATCTCTCTAATAACGTTTTATCAATCATTGTATTAAAGAAATTAATCTCATCTTTGCAGTTCTCCAAAACATATTTAATACAGAATTTTAAAGATGATTCAATTAACTTCATATCATCATTTAAATCTGCGAACGCAATTTCAGGTTCAACCATCCAGAATTCAGATGCGTGTGTAGTCGTATGAGATTCTTCGGCTCTAAATGTTGGACCGAATGTATAAACATCACGGAAAGCCATTGCGAATGTCTCAACATGCAATTGACCAGAGACAGTTAAACAAACTGGTCTACCAAAGAATTTTGATGCATCTTTGCCAGTATAAACGTTAAATGTTTGCCCTGCACCTTCAGCATCGTTTCCAGTAATTTCAGGAGTGTGTACCCACATAAATCCTTCGCTTTGGAAATAGGTGTGAATAGCCATTGCTAAAGCGTTACGCACACGGTTTACAGCATTAAAGGTATTTGCGCGTGGACGTAAATGTGCGATATCTCTTAAGAATTCAAAACTATGTCTTTTCTTTTGTAATGGATAATCTTCTGAACAATCACCGATTAATTTAATTTCTTTTGCAGCAATTTCAAATGGCTGTTTATTGTTTGGAGTTAAAACATAATCTCCAAGGACCGAAATAGATGCTCCAGTTGCTAGTTTTGATAATTGATCAAAATTTTTAACTTTACTATTATCGTAAACAATTTGGATGTTTTTAAAATTAGTTCCATCATTAAATTCAATAAAACCAATAGAACCATTATTTCTATTAGTTCTAATCCATCCTTCTAAGTACACTTCTTTTAAAGAGTCTTTGATTTTTTGGTCCTTACCAAATGTAATAGTGTAAAGTTCTCTTACAGTAAAGTTATTCATGAAAATTATTATACTATTTATTTAATACTTCTTTTAATAAAGAATTAAAGGAATTGGTAAATTGTTGTAAATTAAATAGTTTTCTAGCTCTTTCGATACCGTTTGCCGATAATTGTTCTCTTAAACGTTTATCGCGTATTAATCTTTCAATTGCTTCTTTAAATTCTTCAACATTTCCATTCGTGCATTCTAATCCAGTAACTTTATCAATTGATATGAAATTAACTCCGCTGCCTTTAATTGTAAATGTTACAGGAGTTTTACCACGAGAAATAACTTCCACTAATGTTATAGGGAATGCCTCGTTTTTAGTTAATGATGGGAATAAGTAGATATCACAGGCATTTAAATATTTAACATAGTCGCGACGTCCTACAAGGCCTAGATATACAACATTTTTTGCTTTATTAATTAACTTCTCTAAATGGCGATTTTGATCTCCGATTCTACCTATAACAAACACAACATTATCTAGTTGTTCTGCAGCTTGAATAGCTAAATGCAAACCTTTAAATTTAGTGTGTCTTCCAGAGAAAAATAAAATAGTTTTGTCTTTATATGTTTCTCTAATTTTTTCTACTTCAATTGTTTCTTCAGGTGATAACGCAAAATCATTTTCTTTATAGCAAAGAGGAATGATTCGACATTTATCTTTGAACTTTTGTAATTCAGCGCTTCCATCGATATATTGTTGAGAAGAAGTGATTACAATATCAGCTTGTTTTTTCAAGCCATATTCAATAGGTTTAACTAAATATTTAAGTATTTTTTGTCTTTCAATATCAAGATGATGGTAAACCACTAACTTACCTTTATATTTACATTTTTGGAAATAGAGTTCTACTAAAGGGTTTGGAGTGTGAAAGAAGACAACATCTGGTTTAAATTCTTTTAATGTCTTTTTTAAAATTCTTAAGTATTTAAATGATATCGCTTGAGATCTAAATCTAAATAAATAACGAACACGAATAATAGGAATTTCATCGATAATATGGGGACCATCACCAAAACAAATTACTTTTTGAACAACGTTAGGATTTTGTTTAAAAACATTAACAACATCTCTAGTTGTTGATTCAATTCCTCCTATGTGAGGATAGTAGTAATTGGTGATATGTAATATCCTTCTCATACTATTAAAATACCTTATAATCTGAAATTTTCCAATTAGGATCTACACTTAATGATAAAGGTGCGAATAGTTTTTTGCTATATAAATGTTCAGCTAATTTTGCAATCATCGCAGCGTTATCTGTAGTGCACCAAATAGGTGGTAATATTACATCAATTTTACTTTTTTCTAACTTTCTAACGATTTCACTTCTTAAGTAAGAATTAGCTGAAACACCTCCAGCTAATACAATTTGTTTAACATTAAATTCTTTAGCTGCTTTCATTGTTTTAGACACTACCATATCAACAGCAACATCCTCAAATGATCTACACATATCAGCAACATTTATCTTGTGTTTAAGCATCTTTTCTTTATTTACTAAATTAATTACTGAAGTCTTTAATCCAGAGTAAGAAAAATCATATCCTTTATTCGCTAAAGGCGTAGGTAATTTGTAAGTATGTTTGCCTTCTTTAGCTAATTTATCAATCGGAATTCCTCCAGGATAAGGGAGCCCTAAGACTCTTGCAACTTTATCAAAACATTCTCCAATAGCGTCATCTTTTGTTTCACCTATAATCTTAAAATCTAAGTGTTTTTTCATTAACACTAACTCTGTATTTCCACCTGAAACAACTAATGATAATAAAGGAAATTTGAATGGTTTGACATACTCACAAGCATAGATATGTGCAGCTAAATGATGTATAGGAATTAAAGGAATGTTATAAAGCAAAGATATTGTTTTGGTTGCTTGTAGTCCAACATGCAAAGCGCCGATTAAACCAGGGCCTCTCGTTACTGCAACAGCATCTAAATCTTTCAATTTAATCTTCGCCCCATCTAAAGCTTCTTTTAAAACAATAGTGATATTTTCTGTGTGAAGACGAGATGCTATTTCAGGCATAACTCCACCATATTTTTGATGCATTGAAATTTGTGTCGAAACGGCATTAGATAAAAGCTTGCCGTCTTTAATTATTGCGGCACTTGTTTCATCACAACTTGATTCAATCGCTAATATAATTGCCATACTATAACAAAATCCTCGTCATGTAATAAGCATCATCGCCATTGCTGTAATATTTCTTTTTTAACAATGTATCTTTAAAACCATTCTTTAAATAGAATTGATGAGCAATTTCGTTATTGCTTCTAACTTCTAATGTAATTGTTTCGATCTCGCCATATCCTAATGATTTTAGATAGTTAATCATTTCATTAAATAATTTAGTTGCTACACCTTTACGTTGATATTTAGGATGAGTGGCTAATTGGACAACAGTCGCAGAGTTAAAGGTAATCATATAAATTAAAAATCCTAAAATTTTATCATCTTCTTCGTAGACATAAAATTTAGATAATTCATTATTGACTTCATAATTAATTTGATCGCGATTATAATGCCCGTCTTTAAAGCAAATATCTTCTATCTCGCATACTTGATCTAAATCTTTCTTCACATCAATTAAGCGAATCATAGATATGTCTCCTTTAAGTAAATAGGTTTAACTTTATTTGGATCTTTAATTGGTTTTATCGAATCAAATAATGCATTCATGTTATTTAAAACATCAATAGTTTCACCTTTTAAAGAAAGATAAGATAAGTCCCCAATTAGATGAAATTTTTTGTGGGAATTAATATATTTCATTACTTTATCATTGCTCATTACTTGATCTTTTAATAAACGTTTATTTTTACTAAATGAAGCGATATATGATCTATTACTTCTAGCGTTAAATAAAACAATAGAATCTTTATTAATTAATTTATTTATTTCTAATGTTGATATTGGATAGATTGGAACATTTAATGCATATGAAATAACTTTTGCGATAGTTAAAGCGATACGAATTCCAGTATATGAACCTGGCCCAATTGATACCATAACGCCATTAATTTTTTTAATGTCTAATTTATTCTTTTTAAATATTTTGTCAATTTCAACAATCATGTATTCACTTTGTCTTTGAAAACATGGATAAGAAATTTTATCTAATAACTTTTTGTCTTTTTTTATTCCAACAGAAAGCAATGTATTTGAACTATCTAATAATAAGTAAATCATTTTAATCTCCTTATTATTTCAACGTAATGTTTGTCATTGCTTTTTAATATTATTTCTCTTTTATCGTTACCTTTATTTTTAATTTCTATTTCTAAATGAGGAATATTTAAGAGCTCTTTAATAAATATCGGCCACTCAATAAAAGCTACACCGTTTCCTTCGATATATTCTTCTAATCCGATATCCTTATTAACTTCTTCTAAACGGTAAGCATCAATATGATATAAAGGAATTTTGCCATCAAAATAGCATTTAAGAATATTGAAAGTTGGGGATTGAATCGTATCTTTAATTTTTAAGGATTTTGCAACTCCAGATACTAGAGTAGTTTTCCCAGCACCTAAATCACCAGTTAATGTAACAACATCACCAATAGATAAAATAGACCCAAGAGATTTTCCTAGGTTTATCGTATCTAATTTATTATTACTAGTTATTACCTTTTTCATTTTTCGCTCTTTTCGCATCGTCAATTTCTTTTTGACGCGCAACATAATTATCAAAATCAGTGATATATTTTTTCATCGCTTCATCATCAAAAGGATAAATTTTATTTTTTATCTTCTCTTCGTTTTCTTTTAAAGCATTCTCTAAAACTTTTTTTAAATCATCGCTATAACCATATTTATCACAATGCGATTTAAATTCATTTATATCTAATACTTTAGTGAATCCATTTGGAAACCCTTTGATATCTAAATCGTAATCAATAAACTTAATAAATTCTTTATCTATAACCGCTGGAGAAGCAACGTTTACATAATAATGAATACCATCTTCACGAAATGTCGCAATGACATTAAACCACTCTTTTTTTGAGAATATAAATACAGCTTTTTCTTTTGTGTGCCATGAATGATCATCAGCCTCAATTACTCTTACTCGATTTGATGCTACAGCAATAAAATCATCGTTATCGCAAACAACAAAACCATGACTCCATAATCTATGAAAGGAACCATCATGCTTATAGGCTTGTATTTGAATATATTGATGATATAAACTCATTATTTATTTAAATTAACAACAATGTCAGAAACGGTTACCATGTCTTTCTTATATCTTTCCATTGGAACAGGTGAAAAGGCATTTTGTAATGGAACTACCATTAAACAATCATCATATCCAAGTCCGATATAAGTTTTACCTTTAGTAATAGAAATAAAACAATCAACTAAAACATTGTTTGTCACTAATTGAGCAATAGCTTGTCTAACCTTTGCATTAACAACAGATTCATAATTTTTGTTATTAGTATGAATAACCATCTTTTTAGAATTTAAAACCTTTGGTAAATTCTCTAAATTATTTGGAGGTAAACTCTTTGAATTACCAGTTAAATAAATGATAATTTCATCATTTCCAGTATAAGTATTATCAGCAATTAAATATTTACCAATGAATAATGGTACTAATCTTTTTACGGTAGATTGTTGAGCAGCGCAATCACAAATTTTAGCTTTTATTTTTCCATCAATAGTATAGTTAACAACGTTTCTACTAGATAATTGAGAAACGTCTTTATAGGCTAAGCAATCATTAAAATCATTTTGATCAATCTTACCTGCAACATCTCCATGAACATCTTTAAATCTTGTGTTACCAAAAACATATGCATTTACCGCACCATAGTAAACTTTAAGATAATCGCTCATTAGATTATCATTAACTCTTTTACTCAAAATATAATAGCCAACAATAATACCAATTGACACAGCAGTTAAGCTAATACCCCAACCATATTTGATTCCTGGTTTATCTGCAAAATTTTTATTACCTAAGAAATATAACCAAGCAAATACTAATAATCCAATCGCTACTAAAGAGGTAATCCACTTAATAATATTTTGTTTCTTAACACTCTTTAATAATTTCTTTCTTTCATCTTCAACTTTTTTTAGATTAACATCTGTTATTTCAACAGTCTTAGATAAATCAACATCATTTGGATTTGGTTCATCTTTCTTTTCCACTGGTTGTTGGTTTGATAAATTCTGTCCATTTTCATCAACAAAACCAGCATTCTTATCTTTTTCTTCGACATTAAGATTTTCTTTTTGTTTAAACATAGTATTCCTCACTAAACGATAATTATTTTACAATAATATTTAAATTATTGTATTTCTTTTGTTAATTACTTTTAATGGTTTTAATAAAATTATTAACGCCGCTAAGCCAATTCCACCTGTAATAAATACATATGGTGCGTTATAGACTAAGGCTGGAATAAATTTAAAATTATAAATAACTATACTTGATAAAGTCGCAGCGAAAAATCTAATAGTTGTTACCAAAATAATTGAAATAATTAGATAAACATAACTCATTTTATTTTCTTTTAAAATCAAAGATCTAAATAAAGAAACTAAACATATTGCACCATACGCTAATAAATAATCTAATGGATAAGTAATAAATCCATGCGCTCCTATTAAACATGCTGGAATGCCATAAACTATTCCGCACGCAATTAAAGTCTTCCACCATGAGTGGCGGATAGCGATAATAAATAAAGGAATCATTACAAAAGAAATTGATCCCGCATCTGGAGTTATCTTTATTTTAAATATCGGTAGATTAAGTATTATCGCTAGCGCAGAAAATATTCCTATTTCTGCGATATCTTTAATTGTGTAATTTTTCATTGTCTCCTCCGCTAGCATTATCTAGATCAGGTATGGTCGGTTGTTCACCCTCTCAGCCGGTTACCCAGCTCCCAAAAATATTATATCTCTAATTATTATTCCAATTAATTTCTTTTATATTATTTTTACTTAAATATTCGTTTGCTTTTTTAAAGTGATTATTACCAAACCAACCACCTCTATTAGCGCTTAATGGAGATGGGTGAACACTAGTTAAAATTAATCTATTTTTATTGTGAATATATTTAAGATATTGTTTAGCATTATTGCCCCATAACATAAATACAATAGGTTGCTCTAAAGTATCGATGTAATCAAGTATATCCGCGATAAATAATTTATATTCTTTAATGTTGTGCGAGAGAGGTTGATGAGCTCTAACAGATAACACAGAGTTTAGTAATAGACATCCTTGTTTAGCTAAGTAAGTTAAGTCTCCGTTATTTTTCATTTTAATATTAAATTCTTGTTCGATTTCTTTATAAATATTTATTAAACTTGGAGGTAACATGACTCCATCTGGAACAGAAAATGATAAACCCATTGCTTGATTAGGCTCGTGATATGGATCTTGTCCAATTATTACAACTTTTAATTCACTAGGAGATAACAAATTAAAAGCATTAAACATTAAATTTCTTGGAGGGTAAACTGTGTAATGAGAATATTCATCATCAAGAAAAGATTTTAGTTTCAAACTATACTCTTTATTTTTAATTTGATTAAACACTTCCCACTTTGTTTCCATGATTAGTATTTTACATACTTTTTTAATAAAATTAAAAACTTAATACATATTTAATGTATACTTACAATAGATTTATGAATAAAGATGTTATTATTGTCGGTGCTGGTTTTGCTGGAGCGACTATTGCTAATTTATTAGCGAACAAAGGATATAAAGTATTAGTTTATGATAAGAGAAATCATATCGGCGGGAATGCCTATGATTACTTTAATGAAGATGGGATTATCATTCATAAATATGGTCCTCATATTTTCCATACTAACTTTAAAGAAGTATGGGAATATATAAAACAATTTGATGAATTCTTTCCATATAAACATCGCGTATTAGGAAATATTGATGGAACGTTAGTGCCTATTCCATTTAACTTTAAATCTCTTGAATTAACACATTCTAAAGAAGAAGCGGATTTAATTAAAGAAACAATTAAAAGAGAATTTCCTGATAAAACGAGAGTATCAATATTAGATTTACTAAATAATAAAAATGAAATCTTACAAAAATTTGGAGATTACGTTTATCAAAAAGTATTCGTTTATTACACCTCTAAACAATGGGGAATCCATCCAGATAAAATTGATAAATCAGTTATTAATAGAGTGCCTGTAATTTTAGGATATGAAGATACATATTTTGGTGATACTTATCAATTCATGCCATCGCATGGTTTTACAAGAATATTCGATAATATGTTAATAAATAAGAATATTGAAGTTAAGTTGAATGTTAATATTAAAGATCATATTAAATTCAACGAAAATAAAGTTTATATAGATGAAGAAGAAATTAAATGTCCAATTATTTATACAGGCGCGATTGATGAATTATTCAAATACACTTATGGAGTTTTACCATATCGTTCTTTAGATATTATTTTAGAAAAATTACCTGTTACTTATTTTCAACCTGCTGCAACAATTAACTATCCAACTAGTGAATTATTTACAAGAATAAGTGAATATAAATATTTCTTAAAACAAAACATTCAAAATAAAACTGTAATCGCTAAAGAATATTCAAAAGCTTATCGATTAGATTCTAAAACCGATCCATATTATCCAATAAATAATGAAATTAATAATGCGATGTATGCTAGATATAAATCATTAGCCGAACAATATCATATCTACTTATCTGGAAGACTTGCAGAGTATAAATATTACAACATGGATTTAACAATTTTAAACGCTATGAAACTAGCGGACAATATAATTAATTTGCTTAAAAGCAAAAAGTAATATATCGTATTTATTAGACATTTCGGAGAAGAAATATTATGAAAAAATATCTTACATTCACAAACTTTATAGCTTTATTTGCTTTTATCACATTAATGCTATTCTTTACACCATGCATTCAATTCGTTGGAAAATTTGATAGTAAAGTAAAAGTCTTAATTAATTTATTCCAAGCATCATTTGGTACTACAATCTTAAATCCATCTGGTTTGGTTAAAGATGTTAACGTCTATGCTTGCGCTGGTTTAATCATTGCCTTTGTATTCTTAGTTATTGGAATCTTATTATCAATTGCTAAAAACAAAGTTAAATTAATTGGTTTCTTAGCAAGTGCATTCTATATCACAAGCGGAATATTAATCGCTTGTGCTTTACCATTAGTTAAAAACGCAAACTACGAATCTATTGGAAGTGTCTACGGCACAGCTTATAGAGTTTATTACTATGGTTGGACATATGCTATTGCTACTCTTGTTTTATTAATTGGTGTTACAGCATTCTTTGAAACAATTGCATCAACTGCTAAACCAAAAGTTCAAGAAGTTTATTAATATTTGTAAATAAAAAAACCGGGATTAATTTCTAACCCCGGTTTTTTATTTTTAGAACGTATAATCAATTGTGCTGATAGAAATTAAACCATCACTATTATAATAATGTTCTAAATGTCTATTTTGTCCGTTGCTATTTACAATCGCAACATTTTTTCTAGATGCCTTAACTCCCTCTTCTTCAGCCTCAAATGAATAAGTTAAAGTTAATTCTTTTCCTTTTACTGTTATTCCAAGCGTTTGCCCTTCTGGTATTGGGTCATCCAAGCCAGATGGTTCTAATATTCGTTCAGCAGCTATTCTTTCCATCTCAAATTCCAATCCTTCAGTTAGTTCATAACTAAACTTAAGTGAATTATCTTTATAATCAATTTCGTATTCTTCGCATTTTTCTTTGCAAAGCTCGTTTGCAGATTTCCTATATTCTTCATTTTTAGTTTGACTAAAATCTTGAGATAATTTTATCTTCTTGACTTCTTGTACTGTTTTCCCGCTATAGTTCTCTTCGATAAACTTCTTTGCTTGGTCAATAGTTAATTTTTTGTTGCAGGCAATTAAAAATAATCCTGCAGTTCCAACCATCATTAATCTTCTAATATTCATATTTTTACCTCTATATTTAGTTTAAAGTTCTAAAGATTATTGTCAAATAAAAAAGCCTGGAAATAAATCCAGACTTTTTTTGTTTCCGAAAAAAGTTAAAAGAATGTTCCGCGAGCTTGTTTGCGTGTTTCCATGTCTACTGAGAATGGAATACGAGTTGTGTAGCCTTTCTTTACAGCGACCATTTTCTTACTTGGCCAGGCAAATATTGCGCCGTTCCATTCTAAGACTGTATCGTTATAAGCTTCACGAGCAGCGGTAATTTCTTTTTGTAAATAAGAGTTTTGTTGCATTGCATCTTCAAGTTCATGATGAGCTTTAAGATTTGGATAATTCTCTAATGCAACGTTAATCTTCTTGTTAACTTCTTCGATAGCTTTAGCTTCGCCATTCATATCTTTTCCGCTTCTAAGTTCAGCAATTTTGGTAAAGGTATCTTTATCTAAATTGATTGCCTTATCTAATAACTTAGCAGTGTTTTTTAAGATTTGAACTCTTTGTTCCAAATAGTTATCAATTTGACTTGCGTCATGATTAACTTTTTGTTGAAGTCTATCTAAATAAGCTGCAGCGTTCTTCTTAACAAACCAGAAAATAATTCCTGGGATAATTGCTAAGCACCATAACACTACTTCAAAGACAGTATCACCTACTGCATGTTTAGGAGAGACTTGTTTTTCAATAACATGAACATCTCTACCTGCTTCATTAACTGTTGAATTCATTTCATCTAATTCATTAGCCATATATTTTCCTCCTTTTATTTATTTAATAATGCGGACACTAGTCCCTTTTGATAGTATACATTATTTATATTTTTATTAGTAAATACATTTTTATTTTCTTTATTAATAAATTCGTAACGTGATCCTCCGATATGTTTAACAATCATCGGAGTAGACTTCTTAACTGGGATATATTCATACCACATAACTGGAACTGGATGCATATGACCATCTCCTCCTAATGTAGGGACTATATCAGTATGAGGAACGGATTTAAAACCATAAGCTTCGATATTAACTAAATCAGCATCTCCATCTCTTTTAACAAATCTAGATTTTAAGATTACATCTGTATAACAATCTTTAGGTTTAAAGAGATTCTTATCGTAATTATTTACTAGCGATTCTACTTCAAACGCAGTTACTCTACTACCCGCATTATCTTTATATATATATTCGCGCGATTTATTGTTTTGATATAAAGGTATAGAGAGTAAAGGTGCTAAATCAAAATATAAAGAATCAAAATATTGTGATGCATAATTTGAGATCTTTTCTTTAGATTTCGCGATATCAAAATCAACGAATGCGGTTGGATTAGATGAATAATCAAATGTTTGAGAATGCGCGGTTTTAATATAGTTTAATTGTTCTTTCTTGTAGAAGAAGAAATCATCTCCATATGGTTCATTCATTGTAATTAAATCAATCATATTTGATTGTGCTAATGGAGTGAACAATAATCTAAATTCAACTTCGTTGTTTCTATCAAAAGCTTTAAACAAACCTTCGAATTTTGAATTAGCCATTTGAGTAAAATTAATATCTTTTTCTGTTTTCTTAGTTAAAGCTTTTTCAGTACGTTTTGATAATCTTGCTATAGCTTTTTCATCCATTCCTTTTGTATTTGATGGCGCACGCGAAAATCTTAATTTTGGTGCAGCATCATTTCCGTAAACTAACCAAGTATCTAAATAATGGAATGGTTTTGGTTTACTAACATGCGCTATTAACGTTTGAGTGTGGTGATGAGTTCTAATGTGCCCTTCACTATCAGTAGAAGTCGTAACCCAATGGATAATTAATGTTCCTGTGTATAGATAAGGAGCAATTTCACACACATAGTTTTTTTCAAGAACAAACGGATTCCCTTGTATAGTTCCAGATTGAACAAACACTGTTGAAATATCATCACCAGTATGCTCTTTATATCCGTATTTATCGTGCATTTGAAAGAATCTTTTAATATCAAATTGACTATCTAATTCAACTAAAGGAAGAGTTTTTGTAAACATAGATGAGGCAATGTTCCAGTCATACATTGTATTTAATAAATTTGTTTGTTTAATTGCTTCTTGTTTATAGTTATTAGCTTCTTCCATCGTTTTATTAATAGCAGTACTTTGTTCTTCAATTTGTTTGTTGATTTTATTTTTAATATTTGAATTAATTAAGATACCAACCGGAATCAAAATGATTGTGATAAAACAAATAATTTTTAAAACATTGAGCCAGGATTTTTTCCTATTTAGTTTACTTAATGTTTTTTCTTGATTGCCACCCTCTGCTAATTTCTTATAATAGTTATCACAAATTTCTTTGTTTTTATCAATGTTAGTTTCGCTTTCTTTAATGATATTTTTAAAGTATTCATCGATGTTTGAAAGATAAGCGTCTTTAGCTTGCTTATATAATTTTGCTGGTGAATCAATGTTTTTTATACTTGCCATACTCATTTATTTTACACTCATTTAAATATATTTTTATATTTAATCTAAATATGAGTATAATAGTTCGGTATGCAAAAGGACGAAAAAGTTATCAGCAGTATTAAAGCTACTTTAGATAAAGTTAGACCATTTCTTCAAAGAGATGGCGGTGATGTCGAATTCGATTCTTTTGTTGATGGTATTGTGTATATTAAAATGATTGGCGCATGCGAAGGATGCACCTTTATTGATAACACTATTAAAGATGGAATTGAAGTTATCTTATTAGAAGAAGTTCCAGAAGTAAAAGCTGTTAAACCTGTTAGCGAAAAACCAATAAAATAATTATTTAAATATATCTAATAAAGAATTAATATCTCCGCCGTTTTTACCACGATTAATTTGAATATAATCAACACCAGCGGCTTCAGCGCACAGCTTATCTTGTTCAGCATCACCAATAAATAATACTTCACTTTTTCTATTGATAAAACCTGTATCTTTTAAGGCAACTAAAATTGGTTCAGGATCTGGTTTAGGATGTTTATATCTTTCGTTTCCGACACAACTAGAAAGCTTATTAAAATCTAATTTAAAATAATCTAAAATATCATGAACCCTGACATTCCCACTTCCAGTAACGATTCCGTGTTTAACATTATTTTTATACAAATATTTAAACAAATCTAATGTATCAAAATATAGTTTTGTTTTAGATGTTATATTTTTATCTAATACCGCTTTATTAAATGCATCACAAAACTCTTTTTCTTTACTAGGATCAATCCCGACATGTCTCATAAATCTAGGTAAAGATAAACCTAAATACATAGGAAAATCTTCTTCGATAATCTTCGCATTAAATAATGCTGTTTTTTCTCTATAGACACATTTAATTGAGTCCAAAGTATCAAACAACGTACCATCAAAATCAAATAGATATAATGCGTATTTTTTCATAATCCTACTAAAGAAAAAGGGACATGCCCTTTTCCTAAAATTTATTTTGCTTTTCCTTGGTTAGCAACCGCTGCCATCTTCGCTTTTAAAGCTTCTTGGTCACCAAGATAATATTTCTTAAGAACTTTAAAGTTATCATCAAATTCATAGACTAGTGGGACACCAGTTGGAATATTAACTTCAGTAATTTGTTCATTGGTCATATTATCAAAGTATTTAACTAATGCTCTTAATGAATTACCATGCGCAGCAATGATTACTCTCTTGCCTTTAATTACTTCAGGTTTAATAACTTTTTCCCAATAAGGAACCGCTCTATCAACGGTAATAGCTAACGATTCAGTTAATGGTAATAATTTCTTATCTACATTACGATATTTAGGATCATTATGTGGGGCTCTCTTATCGTTTAATTCTAATTCTGGAGGTGGTACATCATAGCTACGTCTCCAAACTTTAACTTGAGCCTCACCATACTTTTCAGCAGTCTCAGATTTATTTAAACCTTGTAAAGCTCCATAATGTCTTTCGTTTAATTGCCAAGCTTTAATGACTGGTAACCATTCTCTATCTAATTCTAAAAGAATGTTATTTAAAGTATGAATTGCTCTTTTTAAATATGATGTGTAGCATAGATCAAAATCAAATCCTGCTTCTTTTAATAATTTACCGCCATTTTTGGCTTCTTCAACACCTTTAGGGGTTAATTCAACATCGGTCCATCCAGTAAATAAATTCTTTAAATTCCATTCACTTTCACCATGTCTAACTAATACTAATTTATACATAATTTTCTCTCCTTTTACTTTAGTAATTATAGCACATTAATAACGAGAAGACATTGACGCAAATCTCTTCTCATCTGTTTTAGAATTCTTATGAATAACCTTATCGTTATTAAATAGTTTTGCGATATTTGCGCAGTGCGCATACACTCTCTCATAACTATTTAAAATATCAACATACACTAATGAAATATAAGAACTTCTAACTTGATTCTTTTTGCTCTTCTCACGAGTGAAATATGCTTCTTGATATTTCTCTAATGTTTGAATAAAATCTCTTCTTTCTTGAATGACCTCTAACGCTAATTTTTCATCAGCTTCTAAATAAACTTTCATGGTCTTCTCAATTAAGTTAATTGCGGTTTTATTCGCCACAGTTAATTCTTCTTTTTGTTGAGTATCTAATTCTTCTTTTTTATCATTCATATTCATCAAGAAGACACTTAAGTTATCACCATAATCTCCGATTCTTTCTATATCTTTAATCGCACGCATTATCCTATTATATTTAAGTTGGTCATTATAAATTAATCGACCTGTCTCAGCATGAATCAAGAAGTCCGCTAAGTTACGATCAATATGATCAATTGCATTCTCTAACTGCTCCATATATTCTTTATTACCAGACTCAAAAGTATTCATATAAGTCTCTAAAGATTTAAACATTGATAAAGCATAATCAAACATCTTATTTGATAAATCAAACGCTAAAGAAATACCAGTTGAAGGGAATGTTTTAATAACTTGAGGATCAAGTTCTTTAAATTCAATTTTCTTACCATAACTCTTATCATCTTTAATTACTTTCTCTGATAATTTACATAATGGTTTTAATAATGGTAAGAAAATTAATGCACTAACAAAATTGAAGATTAAATGGAATAGCGCGACTTGAAGTTTTGCATCAAATCCCCATTGATGAGAATTTTTTAATATCGACTCAAAAGGATATATAAGAATCATAAATAATAAAGCTGCAACAACCTTCATAAAGGTATTAGAGAATGCTACTCGTTTCGCAGTAGCTCCACCACCAACCGCTGTTAATATCGAAGGAATAACCGCACCTATATTCGCACCAATAACTAAAGGAATAATACCAAATAAAGTAATTGGAGAATGTTCAACAGTCGCTGCAGTAGCGATAATACCTTGAACAACACCGATCACCGCGCTACTTGATTGCAAAGCACATGTCACAGCAGTACCAAAAATTAATCCAACCCAAGGATAATTATTCATGAAATACATTAAATTCTTGAACCAATCTTTATCAGCAATACCATCTTTAACATTACTTTCAATTAACCAAATACCAAAGAATATCAAAGAGAATCCAAATAACATTTTTGATATTTGTTGAACCTTACGATTCTTAAACATCATTATCATTAATGCAGATATGAAGGTAATAATAGGCATAAATTGAGATATGCCTGGAATAGCGATTAAGAATGCAGTAATACACGTTCCAACATTCGCTCCTATAATAATCGCTATCGCGCTTTCATATGAGAGTGCATTAGCTTTAACTAATCCGATAGAAAGCGCAGAAGTACCACCACTACTTTGAATTAAAGCAGTAAATCCAGTACCAATACCAAAACTTTTAATTCTGTTATCTGTTGCTTTTGCTACTGTACGTCTAAAAGTATCTCCTGTCGCGAGAACTTTTAAATTGTTGCTTAAATAGGTTACTCCGAACAAGAATAAGCCTAATCCACCTAGAATTAACGATACTAATGTTACAGTTTTCATGAATTTAAATTATTTAATGCGCTCCGCTGTAATTACTTTATAAATTATACCACACAAACGATTCTAAATATTACCTTATATATTATATTTATACAGCCGCGTAGAACATGTGTTTAAATAAGAAACACCATATAATATCAATCCATCCAACGATTGGAATAATACCTAAAATTGTAATTAATAAGGCAAAAACAAAATGTGAAATATCTTTGTATTCCTTCCACGCTGACCATCTAACTAAAATTTCTGTGATCCAGTTTACGATTGGTATAAGTAATAAAATAACTTGTACGAATCTTGAATAATTATTAAATTTCTTGCTCATATTTTAACGTCTTTAATTATAAATTAAACTAGTTAAATATCAAATGTGATAAAATTATTTTAATTGGAATTCAATTACAATAATATAAGGAGTAAAGAATATTATGAAGCAAATTGATTTAAGTGTATATGGTATTACTGGGGTTAAAGAAATCGTTCATAACCCTTCCTTTGATGCTTTATACGAAGAAGAGTTAAAGGCTGATTTAACCGGATACGAAAAAGGAGTTAAAACTGAATTAGGCGCTGTCAATGTTATGACAGGTATCTATACAGGACGTTCTCCTAAAGATAAATTCATCGTCATGGATGAGAACAGTAAAAACACTGTTTGGTGGACAACACCTGAATATAAAAACGATAACCACATCGCTAGTAAAGAAACTTGGGATGCTGTTAAAAAGATTGCTATTAACGAATTATCAAATAAAAAATTATATGTCGTTGATGCTTTCTGTGGTGCGAATAAAGATACACGTATGTCAGTTAGATTCATCGTTGAAGTCGCCTGGCAAGCACACTTTATTAAGAATATGTTTATTCAACCAAATCAAGAAGAGTTAGAAAACTTTAAACCTGACTTTATTGTCTATAACGCTTCAAAAGCTAAAGTTACTAACTATAAAGAATTAGGATTAAATTCGGAAACCGCAGTTGTTTTTAATATTACAAGTAGAGAACAAGTCATCATCAATACTTGGTATGGCGGAGAAATGAAAAAAGGTATGTTCT
>DCIT01000003.1:88548-88694 GCA_002317145.1 Caryophanales bacterium UBA1719 | reverse complement strand
TACTTACCACTTAAAGGTATTGCTAGTATGCACTGCTCCGCTAATACTGATATGAATGGACAAAATACCGCTATCTTCTTTGGATTAAGTGGAACAGGTAAAACTACATTATCTACTGATCCTAAGAGATTATTAATCGGTGATGA
>DCIT01000003.1:21322-88494 GCA_002317145.1 Caryophanales bacterium UBA1719 | reverse complement strand
GAAGGTGGATGCTACGCTAAAGTTATTAATCTAGATAAAGATAGTGAACCAGATATTTATAATGCAATTAGAAAGAATGCCTTATTAGAAAACGTCACAGTTGATAGTACAGGAAAGATTAATTTTGCAGATAAATCTGTAACAGAAAATACTCGTGTCTCCTATCCAATTAATCATATTAAGAATATTGTTAAACCAGTAAGTACCGCACCAGCTGCAAAGAATGTTATCTTCTTATCTGCTGATGCATTCGGTGTTTTACCACCAGTATCAATTCTTACTCCAGAACAAACTCAATATTATTTCTTAAGCGGATTCACTGCTAAACTAGCAGGAACCGAAAGAGGAATCACTGAACCTACTCCAACATTCTCAGCATGCTTTGGACAAGCGTTCCTTGAATTACATCCAACTAAATACGCTGAAGAATTAGTTAAGAAAATGAAAGCAAGTGGAGCGAAAGCTTACTTAGTTAATACTGGTTGGAACGGAACTGGTAAACGTATATCTATTAAGGATACACGCGGAATTATTGATGCTATCTTAAATGGTTCTATTAATAAATCTCCAACCAAGAAAATTCCTTACTTCGATTTAGAAGTTCCAACAGTATTAGAAGGTGTCGCCACTAACATCTTAGATCCAAGAGACACCTACGCTAATCCAAATGATTGGGATGTCAAAGCTAAAGATTTAGCAACCCGTTTCATTAACAACTTTAAGAAATACGAATATAATCCAGCAGGCAAAAAATTAGTTTCAGCTGGTCCAAAAATCTAAGGAAATATATGGGCGTTAAAATTGTAGAAACTGCATTGCGTGATGGCCATCAATCATTGATTGCTACGCGCATGAATACTGAAGAAGTATTAAGCGCGTTACCAGAACTTGATAAAGTTGGTTATCACGCAATTGAAATCTGGGGAGGCGCTACTTTTGATGCTTGCCTTAGATTTTTAAATGAAGATCCATGGGAGAGATTAAGAAAAGCAAAAAAGATTTGTAAGAATACAAAATTACAAATGTTATTCCGTGGACAAAATATTTTAGGCTATAGACATTATGCTGATGATATCGTTGAAAAATTTGTTGAGAAATCAATTAAAAACGGAATTGATATTATTCGTATATTTGATGCTTTAAATGATATTAGAAACTTAGAGTGTGCAGTAAAAGCAACTAAGAAATATGGCGGAGAATGTCAGATTGCTTTAAGCTATACCACCAGTCCGGTTCATACTGTTGACTACTATGTTTCTTTAGCGAAAGAAATTGAAAAATTAGGAGCAGATAGCATTTGCATTAAAGATATGGCGGGAGTGTTATTACCTCAAACGGCATATGATTTAATTAAAGCTTTAAAACAAAATACTAGACTTCCTATTGAGTTACATTCTCACTGCACAGGTGGAATCATGGAAATGACTTACATGAAGGCTATTGAAGCTGGAGTAGATATCCTTGACTGCGCTATTTCTCCATTCTCAAGTGGAACTTCTCAACCATGCACTGAATCTATTAATTTTGCTTTAAAAGGAACAGAGTATGATCCTAAGTTAAATATTGAAGCTTTAAATAAAGCTGCAAATATTCTTAGACCAGTAAGAACTAAATATTTCAATAACGGGACTCTTAATCCTAAATCTTTAGCATATAATCCAAATATTTTAACTTATCAAGTTCCAGGAGGAATGTTATCAAACTTAGTGAGTCAATTAACTCAACAAGGTCATGCTGATAAATTAGAAGAAGTATTAAAAGAAATTCCTAATGTTAGAAAAGATTTAGGATATCCACCTTTAGTCACTCCATTATCTCAAATGGTAGGAACTCAAGCGGTTATGAATGTTATAACTGGTGAAAGATATAAAATGGTACCTAAAGAAATCAATGAATATTTACATGGACGTTATGGGCGCTTCCCAGCACCTATTAATGAAGAGGTTAAAAAGAAAATTATTGGTAATGATAAAGTAATTACTTATCGTCCTGCTGATGATTTAAAACCAGAATTTGAAGCACTTAAAAAGAAATATAAGAAATACGCTAAACACGATGAAGATATTTTATCTATCGCCTTATTTGAAGATGTTGCACTCAACTTCTTTAAACAAAGGGAACTAGATAAAAAACCAATTAAAATTAAATTAGAGGCATAACATGATATTTCAAGGAATATGGCCAATACCTAGTGGAGGAAAAATCTCATTCGGAGATGCTCTTCTAATTAGTTTAATTGCAATTATCTTAGTCTTCTTAGTCTTAATAATTATTATTCTTGTCACTGGAGGAATCTCTAAAGGCATGGAGAAAATTGAGGCTAAAACTCAAATCATGCCTAAAGAAGAAAATAAATTATTAAACGAAGATGAAGATGCTGTTGTGGCTTCTATAGTCGCGACAATTGATTACTATAATGAAACTGGTAAAAACGCTAAATTAATTAGCATTGAAAAAATAGATGAATAATAAGGAGAAGAAATATGAAAATCTATAAAATCAAAGTAAACGGAAAAACCTACAAAGTCGAACTTGATAGTATCGATGAAATTAAAACTAAAGAAGGATCAAAACCTTTAATTAGTTCTCCTAAAAAGAAAGAGGAGAAGAAAGCAGCAACAAGTAATGCTGAAGGAAGAGATGTTTTAGCACCTATCCAAGGTAGTGTTACTAAAGTTAATGTTAAAGTAGGATCCACTGTTAAAAAAGGCGATGTCTTATTATTCATTGAAGCAATGAAATTAGAAAACGAAGTCTGCTCACCATGTGACGGAACTATCGCTGATGTCTTAGTTAGTAAAGGAACACAAGTTACTAGTAAACAATTATTAGTGAAGATTAAATAAAATGAAATTCTGGGAAACAATCGTCGAATTCTTTAAACAGTCAGGTATTGCAGCTTTCTTCCAAGAAGGTGGCTGGAAAAATCTGATCATGATTATAATTGCTTGTGTATTATTGTTTTTAGCAATTAAGAAAGATTTCGAACCATATCTATTACTTCCAATCGCCTTTGGTATGTTACTTGTTAACTTACCAGGACTAGGTAAAGATATCTTTGACACTACTACTGACGTATATGGTCAAACACATTATTCTGGTTTACTAGGGTATCTATATTATGGAGTTAAGCTGGGTATATATCCTTGCTTGATATTCTTATGTATAGGTGCAACTACAGACTTTGGACCATTAATCGGTAATAAAAAGACAATGTTATTAGGTGCTGCTGCTCAATTAGGTATCTTTATTACCTTTATCGGTGCAGTTATCTTAGGATTCACTCCTCAAGAAGCAAGTGCTATTGGTATTATCGGAGGTGCTGATGGACCTACCGCTATCTTAGTTACTACTAAACTCGCACCAGCCTTATTACCTTCTATTTCTATCGCAGCCTATTCATATATGGCTCTCGTACCTGTTATTCAACCTCCAATAATTAAGTTATTAACTACTAAGAAAGAACGTTTAATTAGGATGGATTCTGAAGTCCAAGAAGTCAGCAAAAGAGAAAGAATCATGTTCCCTATCATTGTTACTTTAGTTACTGTCTTATTAGTTCCTAGCTGCGCTCCATTAATCGGATGCTTAATGCTTGGTAACTTAGTAAAAGAATCTGGAGTCGTTCCTAATATCACTGATACATTATCAAAAGCATTATTATATACCGTCACTATTATCTTAGGATTATGCGTCGGTGCTACCGCCAATGCTGCAAACTTCTTAAGCTTAAATACTATTAAAATCTTTGCTTTAGGAATCTTTGCCTTCGCTACCGCTACCGCAGGTGGTGTTCTAGGTGGTAAATTAATGTGCAAATTAACTCATGGTAAAGTTAATCCAATGATTGGTGCTGCAGGTGTCTCTGCTGTTCCTATGGCTGCTAGAGTTGTCCATAAGATGGGACAAAAAGAAGATCCAGAAAACTTCTTATTAATGCACGCTATGGGACCTAACGTCGCCGGTGTTATTGGATCTGCTGTTGCAGCAGGTGTCTTATTACTCTTATTTAATTAATAATGAATTACATTAAACTAAAAAGCATAGACTCCACTAATGCTTATGTTAAACGCGAATATAAACATCTAGGACACTATTCTGTTGTCTATGCTTTAAAGCAAAATAAAGGCAAAGGTAGAAACACTCATATTTGGGATAGTGAACCTAATAAAAACTTATTATGCTCAATATTATTAAAAGATAAGATATTAATCTCTAATGGTCCAATGCTATCTATATATACTGCTGTCGCAGTTATTAAAACATTAGAGAAATTAAAACTAAAAAATATATCTATCAAATGGCCAAATGATATTTATATTAAAGATAAAAAGATATGTGGCATATTATTAGAAAGTAAATCTATTAATAACAGGATTGAAGCAGTAATAATTGGTATAGGCTTAAATCTTAATCAAACTAAGTTTAATAAAGAATATCATGCAACATCATATAAATTAGAAACTCATAAAGATATTAAAATCGAAAAGGTTTTATCTTTATTAATAAAAGAATTAGAGAAAATATTATCAAATAAATTTAACTACACTTCTTTTATTAATAAACATAACTTTCTCAAAAACAAAAAAGTAAGCGTCACAATTAAAAATAAGAAAGTTATGGCAATAGCGTTAGATATTGATAAAACCGGTGCATTAAAAGTTAAGTATCAAAATAAAATATATTTAATTGATTCAAACGAAGTTAATCTAATTATTCAATAATAATATGTGGATTGCCACCACCGCAGGATGTTGAAGTATAATAACCATCTTGTTTTTCTAATTGCCACAACCATTTTGTTTGTGTCCTTTCTTCATTTACACAATTAGAAGTTAATATAATTGTTTGTTCTGCAGTCCAATTTTCAAATGGTTTATAACAACTTTGCAATATATGATCAATTTTTAAACTTTTTATATTCGTGCATCCTGTAAATGCATCATCTTCAATATTAACAATGTTTTGTGGTATAACTACACTTTTTATAGTTTTATTGTTTAAGAAAGTATTCTCTTGAATTGTAGTTACAGGATAGCCAAAATGAGTATTTGGAATAATTATATTTTCAGTGCCAATGCCATAATAATTAGAAATAGTATAAGCGTCTTTATCTTCTATTTTATTAAAGAAAAATGTTTGTGTACTATAGTCTTCAAATCGTCCTTGAATACTAACATTTATTTTTGTTTCATATATATAAGGATTGGATGCTCTTTCAAAACGATAATCTTTATCTTCATTGTTTTTAATGAACCATCCAGTAAATAAATAATTATCTTTTGGGGTAGCTTGTAGTGCAACTTTATTGCCGTTAATAAAATAAGAAACGGTCCCTTTCTTTTCATCTTCAGTCGAAACACTTATTTTTGCGCCGCAACTAAAGAGCGAAAAACTACTTACTAAACTAATTAATATAAATTTATTTTTATACATTATTTTCTTTATAAATTAACGTTGTGATAGACTGCTTGAACATCAGTAACGTCATCTAATGCATCCATCATTTCAGTGAATTTTCTTTTTTCTTCTGGATCAGCAATATCTATCATTTCGTTTGCTAATAAACGCATTTCGCATATTTCTAATTCAGTTATATTCATGCCTTTAAGTATTTCTTTTGCTTGTGATAATGAAGTTGGCGCCATTAAAACTTCGATAACACCATTCTCTTCAGAGATTTCTCTTAAATCGACATCACCTAAGATTAAAGCCTCTTCGACTGCATCTTTGTTATTGCCTTTAAATGCAATGATGCCTTGTTCTGTGAAATTATAATTTACTGTACCCATATGTCCACCATGTCTAGTAACAGCAGTACGAACATCGGTTAATGCTCTATTAACATTATCAGTTAATGTATCAACAATAATATAACTTCCGGCTGGACCAAAGAATTCATATCTACCAGGTTCATAGTGTTCTCCACTACCACCTTTAGCTTTTTGAATTGCTCTTTCAATAACGTCTTTAGTAACTTGTTGTCCTTTCCATTTTTCAATTGCACTTCTCAATGCTAAATTGCTATTTGGATCAGGAATACCGCTTTTAGCAGCCATATAAATTTCTTTACTAGCACGCATAAATAATGCGCTTCTTTTTGCTGCAGTGGCAGCCATTGATTTAGCTCTAACTTCATGTGCTCTACCCATAGATAAAACTCCTTAATCGTTTAATATTTTATAATAATAAAATATATTCTGCTTAATATATTACTACTTTTTATTGATTCGATAGTTAAAATCAATTTTTAAACCAGTCTCTTTTATTAAACTATCAACGAATTGATTATTATCTAATAGATTATGTTTTGGATTATGAGAATCTATACCTATGACTACTTTTATATTTGTTTTAGCAACGAGTTTCCAGAAATTAACAATTGGATATATTGAGGGATAATCTTTTTCGATATAACCATAATATTTAGCACGTGCTTTACATAAATTAATTTCTAAAGGAATGTTGTATTTAATTGCTGCATTAATGATTTTCTTTGAACAAGATATTGCTAAATCATCCCACTCAGGATAAAAGATTGCAAAGAAGTCCGGATGAGCGACATAAGTAAATAATCCGCTTTCTATTCCTTTAATTAAATAATCAGTGTATTCAGTTAATCCTCTTTCTTTTTCCATAGTCACATACCATTGAGGAACAGAGGTTCCGGGAATGTAATAACAATGTTGGCCGAGGATTAAATATTCAACTATATGATTATCTAATAAAGATTTATAGTAATTTAAATATTCAGGCATATATTCAGCCTCAAATCCAATATGAATATTTATTTTATCTTTATATTTTTCTTTTAAAGTTTTAAATGATTTTACGTATCCATCAAGCATTGAATATTCACCACGCATATTGTGATGAATAACGTTAGGTAAAATAACGTGATCAGAGATTCCATATTCTTTAAAACCCGCTTCAATAGCGCTTTTTATGTATTCTTCATCTTCTCCTGAAGCGTGTCCACATCTATAAGTATGAGAGTGATAACAATATGTAATTTTATTCATAATATACTTTAGAAAGATATAAACCTTCAGCAGGAGTTTTGTGATTAGTAATACATCTTTCTTTAGAGAATAATTTATTTAAATCTTTGATTGTTTTACGTTTAGTGGCAACTTCTAACATTTCACCTACAATGTATCTAACCATATAACGCATAAATCCATTACCAATTAATTTAATAGTGATTTCATCTTTATCTTTCTTAATATCAATAGAATATATTTCTCTAACAAAATTTTTCTCATCAATTTCTTTACTAGTAAGATTCTTGAAATTATGTTTCCCAATAAATACTTTTGATGCTTCTTTTAATAATTTAATATCAACAGGAACATGAACAATCATGTATGTTAAATAATTAAAAGGAATATCTTTTCCTAAATATATTTTATAAATGTATTCTTTCTTAATCGCTGAGAATCTCGCGTGAAATTCATCATCGACCTTTTTCAAAGATTTTATTTTGATATCATCAGGTAAGAGTCTATTTGTGGCATAAATTAAATGATCAATATCTTTTATTTCTTTATTGATATCAAAATGAAATGTTTGATTATAAGCATGAACACCTTTGTCGGTTCTTCCGCTTCCAATTATATTTATTTTTGTATTTAAAATATGAGATAAAATCTTTTCAATTTTATCCTCAACACCTTTCTTGTTAGCTTGCGCTTGCCAGCCAACATAGTTCATTCCGAAATAAGAAACGATACCAAAATATCTCATACTAAAAACAGTCTATTAATAGGATTATAACTAAATATTGTTATTTAATTATTTGCGTTTTTTAGCAGTTTTCTTGCATCCGCAACCACAACCGCATTTCTTCTTTGCGACTGGTTTCTTAGCTTTCTTAACTGCAACTTTTTTTGCAACTTTCTTCTTTGCCATAAATAAGTTTTTATACTCCTATAACAAAATTATAACTTATATTTCTTTTATAAAAAGAAAAGTTTTACCAAATTTTTGGAAAGAAATGTCTGAGTAAATCTAAATGCATCGCTGAGATAGTTATTATTCCTGCCGCAAATAAAGTTATCAATATAATCCAAATTGTATCTTTTGTAGACCACTTTAAAACACGATAAGAAGTCCTTTCGGCTTTAGGATTATATCCACGCGCTTCCAAGGCAAAAGCAAGATCATCACTCATCGTAAATGCCGAAACAAATAAAGGAATAATTAAAGCGATTAAACCTTTGAATTTCATTTTTAAATTACCGTGTTTAAAATCTACACCTCTACTTGATTGAGCTTTATAAATGCGATTAGTCTCTTCAATTAAAGTTGGTATAAATCTTAAAGCAATTGATACTGTCATCGATACTTCCTCAACAGGAAATTTTATTTTCTTTAGAGGTTTAATAAACCATCCAAATCCAAAAGTTAATTCTTGTGGAGATGTTGTTGCAGTTAATATCATTGCAACCCCAAACATCTCAATTAATCGAAGCATTACCTTGCCTGTTTGCATGAAAGATTCAGCATATAATTTAAAATTTCCTGATTGCGCAATAATGTGAATACTTCCATTTGGAGGTAAGAAAATATTTATTATCATTAACACCAAAAGTAAGAACCAAATGCTTCTTAACTGAATAATAATATCTCTTAATCTAACTTTACTTATTAACATTAAAACAAAAATAATTAGAGCATTAAATCCAGACATTACGAAGGTAAATGTCCAACTTGGGAAAGGCATAAATATCGCAACCATTAAAAGAATCATAGATAAGATTTTCATTCTTGGATCTAAGCGATGAATGAACGTATTTAAAGGAACATATTTACCTAAAATATATTTATCCATGTTTCTTTAACTCCGTGACTAAAGAAGGAATGTCCGTAACATTATTTAATACAATTCCTTTTTCTTTTAATGCATTAATAGTTTTATAAATATGTGGTGTTTCAAGATTATACTTTTCAACGTTTTCTTTTAGTATTTCTTTTGGTGATCCATATTTTTGTATACTGCCATTATCAAGCACTATCATTTCATCTGCATACTCTAAAACAACGTTCATATCGTGCGTAATAAGAATTATTTGCACTCCTGTTTCATGAATCTTTTTAAATAAATCCATTATTTCTTTTTTGCCTTGCGCATCTAATCCTGCAGTAGGCTCATCTAATATTAATAAATCAGGTTTATAAGCAATAACCCCCGCTATAGCAACTCTCTTTTTTTCTCCTCCAGATAAATCAAAAGGAGAACGAGAATCAAACGATTCATCTAATCCAACAAGTCTTAAAGCTTCTTTAGATTTTTGTTCATATCCATCATCTTTTGGATAAAAGTTTTTTACTCCAAACGAAACATCTTTAATAACCGTATCTTCGAATAATTGATTCTCCGAAAATTGAAATAAATATCCAATTTTCTTTCTTAATTTATTAACAACCTTAAACTTTAATTTAGTTGAATTTTCCGATATAAACCCATCAGTAATAACTTGTCCTGATGTTGGTTTTAAAAAATAATTAATTAATTCAGTAAGAGTGGATTTTCCTGATCCAGTCTTACCTACAATCGCAGTTATGTTATTTTTATTAATGAGATAATTAATATTTTTTAAAACTGTGACTTTAAATTCACTATTGTTGTTGTAATTAAAATAAAGATTCTTAAATTCTATTTGCATAATTTTTCAATTAATAAATCAAAGTCATAAATAGCTTTATCTATTAAACCCTCTTTAAGTAATTCTTTATTTAACTTAACAATAAATGGCAAATCTAATCCTAGTTTTATTAATTTATCTTCTTCTTTAAATACTTCCGTTGGAGTATTATCATTAACAATTTTTCCTTCTGATAAAACGATTATTCGATCAGAATAAAACGCTTCATCTAAATCGTGAGTAATACGAATAATCGTTATATCAGAATTATTCTTTTTTATATCTTTTATTAATTTTAATATTTCATTTTTACCACGAGGATCAAGCATTGCTAAAGCTTCATCAAAGATAATTACTTCAGGCGACATTGCTAAAATTCCGGTAATTGCAACTCTTTGTTTTTGACCTCCGGATAATGTGGCGGGTTCTTTGTTTAATAATTCATATATTCCTGTTTTCTTTGAATATTCTTCAATTATTTGAGACATCTTGTCACGTGGGATTCTTCTATTCTCTAATCCAAAAGCAATATCATCAGCGACAGTAATTCCAATAAATTGATTATCAGGATTTTGGAATACCATTCCTACTTTGTCTCTTATTAAATTAGTGTTCTTATTATTAATTTCTACATTATTAAAATATAAATTACCGGATTTAGGTTTTAATAATGCAGCAATTAATTTAGCGAGAGTAGATTTGCCTGAACCATTATGACCAATAATAGAGATGTCTTCTCCTTTATTAATAGTTAAATTAATGTCAGTTAAAGCATCTCTTGTATTAGAGTAGGCATAGGATATGTTTTTTAATTTAATTATTTCATTCATTCTTTAGCGTTTCCTCAACTGGACAAAGAAGCAAGTTCCATGAGTATCTCTTTCGAGAACTTTTTTTAGCTTATTTAGTCATTGTCTTTAAATCTCTTCCAACGTATTTACGTAATTTAACTCCGGCTAAAGTAAGTAATTTCTTACTAGCTTTAACTCCGGTAGTATCTTTATATTTATCACAGGCATAAACAATTTCTTTTATTCCTGTTTGAATTACTGCTTTAGCGCATTCGTTGCATGGGAATAATGTTACATATAAGCTACATCCCTCTAATGATGCTCCATTACGAGTATTTAATATAGCATTAAATTCTGCATGACAAACATATAAGTATTTAGAATCTAATCCTTCATTTTTATTCCATGTTAATTTATGTTCATCACAATGACGAGGCATACCATTATAACCAATAGAAACAACTTTCTTGTTGCTATCAACAATACACGCTCCAACTTGAGTAGAAGGATCTTTACTTCTTAAGGCGCTTAATTCAGCAATACCCATGAAGTATTCGTCCCAACTTATAATATTTTTTCTTTCTGCAGTTTTCATAACGTTTTGATTATATCAAAAAATAATAATTATTAGAAACGAATATATAATAATTCAGCAATATCTAATTTTAATAAGATATAGATAGCTACTGATAAGTATCCACCTGCGAAGAATGTTCCATATAAGAATGTATAAATGTTATCCCATGTTGCGTTACGTTTACCGATATGTGGACGATAGAACATAATGATTGGAATTAATAATATAATCGCCCAGTTCTTGCCTAATTTTAAATTGTTATCAGGAATGTTATATCTAAAGAATGTATCAATTAAGAATAGTAAAGCGATTATGATGCATGCAATTGAGTTTTTATATAAAGAATATCTTCTTGAATAAGAGAATACTTCCGCATCTTTAACGCCATAGTTAAACTTATTAATTAAATTTAAGAAATATAAAGAATACAAATAAATAATTGCGAATAAAGTAGTGATAATACCTGAGGTATGGAACATTAAGCTCACGTATATTGCGCTAGTAGGTAATCTAGGTTCGAAGAAGAATTTATAGAATAATGCGAAGATTAAAATGAATGTAGGAATTAAAGAACATAATCTCCATTTAATAACTTTAGTAGCATCGTTTAAATACTTTCTTGGTGTAGTAAATAAGAAATAGAATATCAAGGAATATAACATGATGTTCCATATAACGTTACCTGGAATAATATCTTTAATTATCAATAAGATTGTTGAGAAAATATTTTCATCTTTTAATATGGCATTAAATAGCAGCACTTCGACTATATAGAAGACCAAACCTGCTACAAATAATGTAATAATATTTGTCAGTAATTGATTCGCGTTCTTTCTCGAATAAACGTCTAATTTAATAAAGAATAAAAGCAACACTGCCGAGCTTAAGAAGTTCGTAGATATATCTCTAAACGGTTTAAAATCAGCAAATCCTATGAAGTTGCCATTGAAGATTAAATAAACAGAAATAAATAACGCGAACGAAGAAATAAACAAGATAATAAGTCCTAATGATCTTGTGCCAAATTCGGGAACAAAAGAAGGATATCTAATATCATCATATTTCTCATTTGTAGAATATTCATAATTTAAAATTTGTTTTGTTTCTTTGCTTAATTTAGGAGGCTTACTCGCGAGTTGATGTTTACTATAGTAAGACAAAAATAATAAAACTAAGAATATACAACCAGTGAAAGAAAACACGCTGATGAATGAAATGCCTAATCTAGCAAACAAAGTCGAATCTCTAGATATTTTTTGAATATCAGATAATAAATCACTTGCTGAACTATAAACTAAGTCATTAACAATTAAAAACTTATCAATGTTTATATATGCTTTTATTACTTCGCTTTGCAAAATATCGTCGATTTGATTATATAAAGGACTTCCTTCTTGAATTTTGCTCATTACGCCTTTGTCATAACATATAAAAGGTCTCAATTTAAAAACAAAATTAGGATATTCTCCAGATACTATTACTGTTGCAGATAGTATTTTCAAATCTTTCACATAATCACGATACGAGAAATAAATTACTTTCTTTTTATTTGAACCAAAAAGATAGAAATTTGATTCTTGCAAAGTTTTAATGTCTTTATCGTTTATCCTCTCTACTCTTCTAATAGTAGAGTCGATATTGGTATTCTCACTATTAGTGTCTTTTTCATAAACAGTTACAGCATTACTTTGAACTTCGTGTATTCCAAGTTCGGCTGGGATAACTTCTGGAGAAGAAAAAGTATAAATATAATCCCCAGCAATTTTAGATTCTACTCTATCTCCTTTCTTTTTTACTACATCTGTAAATTGAGCAAAATCTTTAGTCCACGCAATTCTCGGAGTGAGAAATCTTCTATTATTTGCGTATAGCCCAAACGCAACGCAACAAGCAGAAGTAAAGATCGAAATATATGCAAAAATCCTAACTTTTTTCTTCTCTAACTTTCTTGCTTTATTTCTTAATTTTTCAAAATTAATTGTATCTTTTTCATAAGGCTCAACATAAGTACTATGCGTCTTAAAAAAGTTTTCTGGTAACTTATAATAATTAATAAAATTATCATATTTACGTTTGCCTACATTTAAATAACCGTGTTCAATAAGAGACAACTTTAATGAAGTTATCTTTAAAGCTTTTGCAGCTTCTTTTATTGATACGCCTTTTTTTATTCTAGCGTAATATAACGATGTATTTATTAGGCCTTTTTTCATTTATCGTTTATATATAAAATCCCAAAACAATCAGGTCCGCAATGAGATGCAATTGTACATCCTGCCTTAGAGAAATGGATATTTTTAAATCCTCTTTTCTCAAGTTTTTCTTTTACAGTTTTATGTATAAGTTCTTCATCGTTTGATAATCCTGAATCAGTAATAAAAACATGTTTTAGATCCGGATGATTGAATTGCTCTAATGTATCATCAACGTATTGATTAATAACGTTAAATTGTTTTCCACGATACTTTTTACCAGGTTCCATTTTTCCATCTTTAACAATAATTTGAGGACAGATATGGAATAAGTTCGCGCCTAAGAAAGCAATTTTAGAACAACGTCCACCTTTATATAAGTATTCAACGTTTTGTATAACAAAACTTGCTTGAACTGCTTTAACTCTATTTTTAACTAATTGAACAATCTCTTCAGGTTGTTTGCCTTCATCCGCTAATTCACGAGCATAAATTAAAAGCAAACCAGTTCCAGAAGATAATGATTGAGAATCTACAGTATAAACATTTTTAACTTCTTGAGCGGCTAATTCACAAATATGAAATGAACTAGATAATCCGCCAGAAAATCCGATATGAATGACCACATCATTTTCTTTTAATAAATTTCTAAAATATTCTTCATATTGAAATTGATTGATAGCGCTTGTTCGAGGAAGTTGTTTAGTATCTTTAACGTATTTATAAACACCATTACAATCAATGTCTACACCGTCTTGATAAGATTCACTACCTAAAATAACTGTAAAAGGAATTACAGAAATTTTATACTGTTCAATTTGCTCTTTAGTTAAATCTAATGCAGATTCACTTGAAATAGCAATTCTCATAGAATAGTAACCGTCCCGTCTTCCTTAATTTCTAATGTATCACCTGTTTTAACAGTCTTTAGGAATTCATCTCCTAAATTATCAATAGCGATAACATCAGAGTTCTCCCAAACAGTAGCTAAAACAATTCCAGAAGCCGCTAATGAATCAATCGGTAATGAGAATAAGAAAGCTTTTGGATTAATCTTTAAAGCGCAGATTTGTTGAATAACAATACCACCAGTAGTAGAACCGATAGTTTGTGGTAAGCATAAAGCTTTACCTGTTAATTCAACATTAAATACATCTTTATTATTTTGATCTGAACCATAAGCAATTTTGCTCTTTTTAATAACTGAACTTTGAAATGTTGCTAATGAGTTAACACCGTTATGAGATACAACAGCTTTAATCGTGGCGTTGCCACCATTAATTACTCTACCTTTAAATGTTTTCATATTTATTTTCCCTCCTTGCCGATAATGATATTTAATAAATCATTTTCTTTATAGAATCTCGCCATAGAATATGTTCTTAATTTATTTGAACATGTTGCTAAATTACGTTTCTTTGTTAATGGATTTGATGTGTACATTAAAGGACATATCGAAGAAATCGTTGCTTTAGTATTTATTAAAGCTTGATACTCTGGATATTTCTTAAACGCTTCTACTACTTGAGGAGCAGCGGTAAATACTGTCTTAACTTGAACTTTTGTTTTGCCTGTCTCTTTTAATCCTTCAGTAATTCTATGCGACCAAGTAATTAATTGATTAAGTGTTAAATGTGGACATCCGATAAAGCATAAACTTGGTAAGGCATTTTTATTCTTCCACATAATTGGATAGGAATTATATATTCTTTCTAATTCAGCATCATCAATTACATATTCTTTTGCATTAGGTGCAATTAAAGATTCTTTTTTCTTTTTTGCTTCTGGAGTTAATCCATCAATGTGATATAAACCAACTGCACCATTACTTGCTGTGGCAGCACCAAAGTCTTTTAAATAAGAAATAACATCATCGTTAATTTCATGTCCTAAATATTTATCTAATCCATAAACATAAGGAACTTCTTCCATAACTTTAATACCAATTGTGGATCCTAGAATTTGTGCTTCAGGAAGTTTAGTAGTCTTTAAAACAATCTTCCATGTTGCTTTTCTTCCTTCATCAGTTAATAATCCAAAATATGGAACATAACCTACGATAGATCCGAATAAATCTAACATACCTGAGTTTCTATTTACTCTTGCTCCTAAGACAGAGTTAGCATAAACTACTGCGCTAGATTCGGCCCAGCTTAAGACATCTCCTTCTTTTGGAGTATTACCAACTTCTTTTAAATAACAAGTACATGAGAAATCATCTTTATTCTTTAGTCCGGCTTTTAATAATTGTTCCTCATACTTCTTTTGAGTAGAGTATAAAACTTTACTATAAATAATTTTGTCTAATAGATTGCATGGAACGTTTTTAAAATCTACTGGACGAGGATCCATTGTGAATCCTTCTTTAACAGTTAATCCTGCATTATTGATTTTATCCATGGTGTTAAAAATTGGTTTTAACATGGATATTCCAAACGATGTGACTAAGTGTCCTTTTCCATGAGTAACTTTAACTAATTTACTAGCGTTAAAGATGTCTCCGAATCTTACTAAAGTTTCCATTACTTTAGCTTTGATTTCTCCTTCTGATCCATTAAGGATAGCGAGTTGTTCTTTTGTTAATTGCATTTTTGGTTTGTACATAAATAACCTCCTTATTTACTTTGCATTAATGACTTAACATATTCGATTTCTTTATTAACTTCTAATCTTGGGAATAATTGATCTCCTTTATTAACTTTTATATTTCCAATTACTCCAAGTTTAGAAATAGATTTGTAATTTCTTAATTCTTCAGGGACTCCTAATTGATCAAGGATTCCTTTAGATTGATGTACTAATACTGGTGATAATAAAATAGCTGAAACATATAGACAATTTGCTAGATGTGACATAACACTAGCGAGTTCTTCTTGTTTACCTTCTTTAGATAAAACCCAAGGTGTTGTTTCATCAATATATTTATTTGCACGATTCACTAAATTCATTGCAGTCGTAATTGCTTCAGTGATTTTTAAATCATCAAAATTAATTTCATATTCTTTAATTGTGGCACTTATTAAATCTTCAACTTCTTTATCAAATTTAGTGACATTAGATTTAAAAGCTGGAACCACTCCATCAAAGTATTTAATAATCATTGAAACGGTTCTATTTAATAAGTTTCCTAATTGATTAGCGAGATCAACATTTAATCTCTCTACAAATTGTTCTGGAGTAAATTCTCCATCTCTTCCAAAGGTGACTTCTCTTGATAAATAATATCTAACAGCATCAACTCCATAACGCTCCACTAATGGGAATGGAGAAACGACATTACCTTTTGATTTAGACATTTTCTCATCTTTAATTCTTAATAAACCATGAACGAAGACTCTATCAGGTAATCTTAATCCTGCGGACATTAAAAACATTGGCCAATAAATACAATGGAATCTAGAGATATCCGCACCTATAACATGAATTATTTCAGTATTAGGATCTTCCCAGAATTTCTTATATAATCCATCATCTTTAGAGCCGTATCCTAATGCTGAAATATAGTTTGTTAAAGCGTCTAACCATACATAGGCAGTGTGTTTTTTATTTTCTAAAATAGGCACTCCCCAATCATTAGAAGTTCTACTAACAGATAAATCTTGTAATCCTGGTTTAATAAATGTATTAACCATTTCGTGCATTCTAGATTCAGGGAAACAGAATTTAGGGTTATCGTTATATAACTTTAAAATATTATTTACATATTTAGAGCATTTAAAGAAATAACTTTCTTCTGTTTCTTCGTGTACTGGACGATTGCAATCAGGGCATAAATGATTTGGTCCTGCTTGAATATCTGTCCAGAAAGCTTCGCATTCAGTGCAATACCAACCTTTATAACTACCTAAATAAATATCTTCTTTTTTATACATTTTAGAAAACATTTCTTGGACAACTTTTATATGTCTAGGTTCAGTGGTACGAATAAAATCATCATTGCTAATTTCCATTAATTCCCATAGTTTTTTAAACTTAGAGACTATTTCATCAACATATTCTTGAGGTGTTTTATTTGCTTTGCTGGCATGCTCTTTTATCTTTTGACCATGCTCATCAGTCCCTGTTAAAAAATAGGTTTCAAAACCTCTTAATCTTTTATATCTTGCTAATATGTCACATAATGTTGTGCAATATGCATGACCGATGTGCGCGTCTCCACTTGGATAATAAATTGGAGTGGTAATGTAAAATTTGTTTTTCATATGAGAAATACCTCTTACAAATAAAATTATAACATTTATTTATATTTTATAAATAAAAACGGCCGAAGCCGTTATTATTAAT
The DNA here is from genome assembly GCA_002317145.1 of Caryophanales bacterium UBA1719. GTDB lineage: Bacteria > Bacillota_I > Bacilli_A > RFN20 > CAG-826 > UB1719. The sequence continues at coordinate 71,003 of DCIT01000003.1, read as the reverse complement.
TTAATTGCTAATTATTAGTTAGCTTTGTTTTTAAGACCGTACTTCTTATTGAAGCGATCAACACGTCCAGCAGCTTGAACAAATCTTTGTTTTCCAGTATAGAATGGATGACAATTTGAACAAGAATCAACTTTAATTTCTTTTAAAACTGAACCAGTCTCAAAAGTCGCACCGCAAGAAACGCAAGTGACTTTGCAACGTTGATAATTTGGATGAATGCCTTTTTTCATAATCTTATATACCTCCTGCCTTAGATCTCATGTGTATCTAAAGAAAGTGTGCCTATAAACAATATCATTAGATATTAATAATGTCAAAATTAGTTTTGTTTTATCTTATCTGGTCTATTTTGAATAACTTGGGCAACTGCTAAGAATAATATTGCTAAGACGCCTATATATAATAAATAGAACGTTGTGCTAATATATAGGACGTTGTTTTTACCACTTTTAGTGTAAAGTTGCATTAATAAGAAACCAATAGTTAAAACTACAAACGTAATAGAAGAGAAAATAATTTTTGTTGTATTATTTATCGCTCTTACAATTAAAGGAATAAACACTATTGAAATATGAACAAAGAAAATCGCAGTTAATAGTAATATTGGATTTCCAGTTAATAAATCGCTGCCTCCAGCAAACAACTGCCAAGTAAGACAATAAGGACTAAAAGTATTTATTAAAGTGTCTCCATCATAAAAACTAAATACCGAACCATACCAAAATGGTAATGCGATAATAAAAATAGTTAAAACTTTTTCAACAACAAATATACCTAAATTATCTTTTATCTCGTCTATTGAATTTACTGAATCAAACACTAAAAATCCGATTAATCCTAAGAAAACTACGATAGTGCCATATCCAATTCTGCATTCTATATCGTTAGGGAATAATCCAATAAGTGTTGAACAAACGACTAAAATATAAGGGAGAATAAATCCACACATCCATCTATTTAGTTTTTTGTAATCAAATGTTGAATGTCTATCTCTAAAGAAGTGAACTATTTTTAGTATCCAAAATGCTAATAAAAGACCAGTTGATATAAACGCTAAAAGCCACGATCCTAATACTAATACATAATGAGCAATTCCAAGCCAAGTGCCAGTCCCTTGTCCCGCTTTTGTTATTGCATCAATTCCGTTTTTAATAAAATAATTAATTGGAGTTAAATATGCTCCATTTGCTTTAATCATCGGAGTAAATAATCCTACAATGATTATCAAGAAACATCCTACAATACCAAAAATTGAAATTAATTCTTTGGTCTCATAAGTTTTTTGTTCGTAGTATTTACTTTCAACTTGTTCTTGTTTCACAGTTGAAGTTTTTTTCTTAGTTTTTGCCATGCAAATAGTATACCAATTTTTAAATAATTTATCATTTCTAAAGAAATAATAAAAAAGATTATTTGATTATGAATCTAGTTCATAATATACTTATCAAGCAATGAAAAAACATATTATTTTACTTTTAAAAACATTAATTAATAATAATGCCTGCGTTGAAGCTGCGAGAACTAGAGAAAAGAAATATAACATTTTCCCTGTTGTTTTTGCTGTAGTTGCATTATTCCTTGCATGCTTACCAATTTGTATCACTGGTTTCCAAGTTCAAGGACAAAACTGGGTAAATACCACAAATAACATTGATGATGGTTTGTATCGTTTTGGCGAAATGAACAAAAGTTCAACAGTTAAAATGAAAATCATCGAAAAAGATGGAAATAAAAATAAACATGAAATGGTTTTTGAAAACGGAACTTGGGAAAACATTGCTGGTGTTGGCGCGACATTTGATAACATCACCGGTTATAATCACAGAGCTCAATTAGATAAACTCACTGCATTTACATACGAAGATCAAGGAACTAAATTATTTGAGGTTTTCTATTATGATGGTAACGTTCACGATGTTAAAACAAATAAAGATTTAACATTCGCTGAATTCTATACTTACATTGCAGGTAACGTAAATCCGTATAATACTGATCAATGCATGAGAGTGACTAGAAAAGATGATGGCTCAATCGATACTAAATTAGCACGCAATAATGCATTCATGGTATTTAGTAAAGATCAATTCTTTGGTGCCAACTTTAATTTAAAAGGTTCTGGTACTACTACAGGATCGATGTTATTCGATTATGATCACACCAAAGTTGGAACAGATATCTTACACGACTTCTTTGATGAAGCGGGTCACCAAGCTGGAACATTAACTAAATGGAAAGGCTTCTTTAATGAAGGATACATTAATATTCGTCATAACAATACTTGGAGATCAACATATATCGTTTTAGGTATTAACGGCGGTGTATTAATATTCATGGGATTCATGGTATGGGTATTAACTCGTGGTAAAAATAATCCATTTAGAATTTATACATTCTGGGACAGTGAAAAGATTGCAATGTATGCAAGCTTAACTCCAGGTATCTTATCTTTAATTGGATTTATATCCAGTAGTTTAGCAATGATGCTATTCGTATTATGCTGCGGTGTTCGTGTTATGTGGCTCAGCATGCGTACGCTTAGATATACTGCACCACAAAAATAAAAATAAAAATGACTTCGCGAGAAGTCATTTTTTTTAGATATTTTCAATAATGTATTTTACAACTTCTTTCGAAATTGATTGCTTAGATAACTTATCAAGATTCATTGTGCGAGCATTAGAATTTGCTTCTAATACATAATACTTATTATCTTTATCTTTAACTATATCAATAGCTCCGAAATCCATCTTTAATGCTAAAGAAGTTTTCATTGCAATCTTTAATAATTCTTCATCAGGATTTTTGATAAGTGACATCTTGCCACCTAGTTCAACGTTACTTCTATAATCCTTTTTATTTACGCGCGTGACAACAATTTTTGGGCGATGATTAATTAAATATACACGATAATCAGTGCCTACTTCATATCCAATATATTCTTGAACAATTAATTCTCTATCGCCTTTTTCTTTAATTACTTTTAATAGTTCTTGATCAGATTTAATTAAATAAACTCCTAATCCTAAAGAACTTCTTCTTTCTTTAACAATTAATGGATATTTAATATTTTCGATATTAATTAATTCCTTTATTTCTTTAAAAAATGAATCGACATGTTTGAAGAATGTTAATGGTAATACAATTGTTTTTGGAGTGCTGATTTTATTCTTTATCAAATACGCGTACGTATAAGCTTTATCATCACATAATCTAACAGCATCAACATTATTAAATAAAGGAATGTTAAGCGATAATAACTCATACATTAACGCGATATCTTTATCATAGAATAAAACGAATTTAGCATCTTTATCATTCTTAATCGTATTAAAAGCAATTAAATTATTTATCACTATTAAATCGATATGATTTTCTTTAAATGCGTCTTTCCAAATATTTAATTGTGTTAAAAATTTATCACTGTGCTGAGTGATGTTATGAACTAAATATCCTTTAATCGCCATAATCGCTACCTCTAGATTTATCTTCTACAAAAATATGCAATGGGTCAAGTATATCAGTAATTTCTAAATAAATATAATCACTTAATTCAATGAATGGATGTTCGACATCTACAGTGAAAAATACCTTTTTATTTTTCTTAACTCTTTCATTAATTGCATTAAGAACAATATTAAATTGTTCTGGATGAAACGATTTAAAGGTTTGAAGTTGAGTGTAAAAACCAGGCTCCATAATAAAGCGAGATTGATCATCTAAAATATAACCAGGACATAAATCCGATTTAGAATCTCTATGTTGTTTAAATGATTTCCACTCAATGTATTCCATACTATTTATGATACTTCTCATTATTAATTATTTTAAAACTTCTATAGAGTTGTTCTAAGATAATTAATCTTGTTAATTGATGAGGGAATGTGAATTTAGATAAAGTTAATTTATAATTCGCTCTTTTTAAAACATCATCAGATAAGCCTAAAGATCCACCAATAATAAATACAAGCGATTCAACTTTAGTTAAATACTTTTGCATTTTTTTCGCTAAATCTTCACTATCAATCATGTCTTCTCTTAATGTTAAAGCAACGACGTGATCTTTATCTTTTATTTGTTTAAGAATATTTTCACCTTCAATTTCTTTTGCTCTAGGAAGAGTGTCATCAACATCTTTTACTTCGATTATTTCAGTCTTTGCATAATGATTTAATCGTGCAAGATAATCATTAATGCCGTCTGTTAAATATGATTTCTTTAATTTACCCACGGCGATAACTTTAATCTTCATAACATCCTCCTTCACAAGATTCAAATTGTTTTGCAGTCCTTATTGATAATTTATCAACATCGACCATTTTACTCTTTAAATATTTTACACAAGTTTCTCTTGCTAGCTCATATGTATTAGCTTCCATAGATATATGCGCTAATATAATTTCTTTTGTTTTATTTCCAATTAGTTCATTTAAATACATCGCACAATCTTCATTAGATAAATGTCCAAATTCAGACATGATTCTTTCTTTTACATATAATGGACGATTAGTTTTTAATAACATATTTCTATTATGATTAGATTCAAAAATATAGTAATCAGCGTTCTTCATATAACTCATATTCTTTTCTGAAACATACCCTGTATCAGTGACAAATACTAGTTTTTCTTTGCTGTTATTAATAATAAAACCTAATGGAGTTTTAGCATCATGAGATAATTCAATAGGAACAATATTTAAGCTTTTATATTTAAAATCTTTATATGGTTCTATTGTTTTAAAGTTATCGCTTTTATAAGTGTTTTCTCCACCATAAATAGGTATGTTATGAATAGTATCTAAACCTTTTATATGATCTGAATGTTCGTGAGTTAATAAAATAAAATCTATCTTGTCTATCGTTAGATTAATGTTTGCTAGATGATCAATTAATTGTCTTCTTGGGATACCTAAATCAATTAAGATACAAGCATCTTTATCGATAATCAAAGTTGCATTTCCTTGTGATCCACTAGAAAACAAATAATATTTCATTAATCTTCTTCGTTATATTTATTAATAAGAGCTTGTGCTTTATTGTAATAATCGCGAGGGACGTCTTGGAATTTAGAACATTCCTTATCAAATAATAATTGGAAAGATCTATCAGCTTCACCGTTTCTATTCTTCGCAATAATAACATCCATAAATGGAGCATTTTTCTTATCTTCTGGTAATGTATCACGGAAAGCTTTTTCTTTAATTTGCTTTTCAAGTTTTCTTCTACTTTCATCTGACATATTCGCTGCAGTAGTTCCGGTATTTGCGTTTTTCTTTTGTTCTTCTTGTTCTTTCTCTTTAACTATATCGCTCTTACCGTAATCTTCTCTATGTAGTAATAAAACGATATCAGCGTCTTGTTCAATAGAACCAGATTCACGTAAATCACTTAAACGAGGAATACCGCCTTCACCACGATCTTCAACTTTTCTATTGAGCTGGCAAAGTAAAACAACAGGTATCTTTAAATCACGTGCTAATTCATGTAACACTCTTGTATATTCTTGAATCTCTAATTGACGAGAATTATATTTTTTATTGCTTTGTCTATCAGGTGAAATTAAACCTAAATGGTCAATAATTAATAATCCTAAATTTGGTTCTTCAGTTTTTAATTTACGAGCCTTTGCTTGTAAATCTAAAATTGTTAATGCACTTGATTCATCAACAAATATTTTTAAAGTTGATAATGTCTCTAAAGCTTCATGAATAGCACTCTTTTCGCTCTTATCAATATTTCCAGTAGAGATGTGTTTACCAACAACAGAAGAGATATTAGAAACTAAACGAGTGTATAAAGAAATAGCACTCATTTCCATTTCGAATATTCCAACAGGTACTCCTGATTTAGCAGCATTTAAAGCAATGTTTAATGCTAATGCAGTTTTACCGCATCCAGGACGGCCAGCAATGATATTTAATGTTTCATTTTGTAATCCGTTCGTGTAGTAATTTAATGCATCAAATCCAGTATTAACTCCAGTTAATCTATCTTGACTATGTTTACCGATAATATCAAAAATGTGATGAGTAACTTGTTGAACAATATCTGAGCTAGAAGAGAAATTAGAAATCTTTCTTTCTTCCGCTATCTTATCAATTTTCTTTTGCGCATTAGCGACAAATGAAGAGAAACTATCAATATTTGATTTTAAGTATTCTGCTTCTATCTCTCCAAAGGCTAATAATAAATTTCTTAAGTTCGCATTCTCTTTAACAATATCAATATATTCAGTGACATTATCTTCAGATAACATTGATTGAGTTAATTCATATAAATAATCAACTCCACCAACTTCATCAAGACACTTCATATTCTTTAATTCTTGAGTAACAGTTTGAATATCAACTTTATTATTTTTATAGTTTAAATTATAGATAGCAGTAAATATTTTTTGATGATTTTTATCAAAGAAAAGTTCAGCAGATCCAATGCTAGATAACGCTTCATCTTTTGCACTTCTAGAGCACATCATCGCTCCTAAAGTTGCTTTCTCTGCTTCTATATTTCTTGGTAATTTATCTATCCCTATCGCCATACTACTTTCCTACACTTACATGAACATTAACAACACCAACAACTTCTTTAAACAATTCAATTTTAAGTTTTGTTGTACCAAAAGCATTAACTGGATATTTATCAATAAACTTTCTTTTATCGATGATGATGTTAAATTTATTTTTTAATTCATCCTCAATTTGTTTATAAGATATTGATCCAATCATTCTTCCATCTGGAGCAGCTTTAGCCGTAAACTCTAGAGTTATATTATTTAATTTATCTTTATTTTGAATAGCGATTTGTTTATCTTCTTCAATTTGTTTTTGAATATTTGCGTGCTTTCTATCTAACGCTGATTGAGATTCAGCATTATGTCTAACCGCTAATTTACGTGGTAACAAAAAGTTCGTTGCATATCCATCAGATACATCAACTATTTGATCCATCTTACCTACATTTTTAACATCTTGAAGAAGTATCACTTTCATAATTAATTGCCTTTATTTATCGTTGATTGCGCTTTCTTTAAATAAGACTCTAAGATATTTAATAAAGTTGATTCAGCATCTTTAACAGACATATTTTTACAAGGGACTGCCGCAGCAGTAAAGTGTCCGCCACCGCCCATCTTCTCAGCTAGTAATTGAATATTAATTGTTCCATCACTACGACAAGATATTCTTGCTTCTTTATCATTAATCTTACCAATAACAAAAGCTGCATTAACGCCTTTCATTTGCATACATTGATTAGCGACTTTCGCTAAAGTCGCAGGTTCAACATTATAATCTTCACCAGCACAACAATAAACAACACCAACATGTGGAGTTTTTAATGTTGAAGCTATTTGAGTAATCAATGTATATTCTTCAAATTCATCTTTTAAGAAGTCGTCAGCTTTTGAGTTATCCGCACCAAATTCTTTTAATAACATTGATGCTTCAAATGTTCTAATTCCAGTTGTCTTTGTTTTAAAGAAATTAGAGTCTAGATAGATACCAGAAAGCATAATAGTTGCTGCCTCTGCAGATATCTCAATCTTGGGATTAACTGTAGCGTAATTTATGAGCTCACTAATTAATTCTGAAGCACTCGATGCACTAGGTTCAATGTACGAGAATACTGGCATTTCAACGAATTCTTCACTTCTTCTATGGTGATCAATAACAACTATCTTACTAGCTTTTTCTAATAGTCTAGGACACATAGATAATGAAGGTCTATGGCAGTCAACTAAGATAACTAAGGTTGTGGGTTTAACTTCATCAACAACATCTTTTGGATGAATAGTCATCTTATTAATTTCTTCTTTTGTAAAGGTGCTAATGAATGCTCCTCTAGCTTTCTTTTCAATCATCTTTTGATCATAAACCATGCTTACTGGTTTCTTTAAATAATGACAGATTGCCATGATACCAAGGCAACTACCAATAGCATCCATATCTGCATCAGCGTGTCCTAATACAAATACATTTTTAGCATTCTTAATAGTAGCGATTAATGAGTTTGCTAAAACACGAACTTTAACTTTATTACGTGTTTCAAGAGCTTCAGTCTTACCACCATAGAAGACTAAATCTTCACCATATTTAGAAACAACGACTTGGTCTCCACCTCTACTCATTGCGATATCAATAGCGTCAGTCGCCATATCATGTAATTTATTAATATCTGGGAAATCATAAGCAAATCCGGCAGACAAAGTTGGAGGAGTTGGTTCCTTCGCTCCTAATTGTCTAACAGTCTCTAAGATAGAAAATTGATCTGCTCTCATAGATTCTAATGAGGCAAAATCACAAACCGCAAAATAAGCATCATTACGATATCTTCTTAAACATACACGATGCTCTTTTCCATAATCAAATATGGCATTTCTAATCTTAGAAATAACATCGTTACTATCATCTGAAGTATCAGAAATATCAGAGAAGTTATCAATCATAATAACTCCGATAACTACCGCTTTATCTCTAGCGTATGTTGTTATAGTTTGTAAATCAGTAATATCTTTAAAAATGTATAATCTTGCATCTTTAAGATATTTAACTTCATACTCTTTTGAGTTATGAGTAATCTTGATTGTATGTGTGTTTCCTTCTGCAGTTTTTAATTCTTTTAATTTAGGATGCCAAGTCAAAATATTCTCATCTAATAATTTAATATTTCTGCTTTCAAACAAATCATTATGCCAAATAACATCATCATGTTCATCAACAACAACTAAACCAATCATACCGAAGTTATAAGCTTCTTGAACATCTTGACCTACTAATTGTGCAGCGCGTAAATCAGAACTCTGTCTCATGTAATAAACTCTTAACAAAGTAAACCCAATAAATAAAACGTTAACAGTAATAACAATAATCGAAATAATAAATGCAGTTAAACCTGAAAATCCTTTCTGCATTCCATCAATATCTAAGAAATATAACAATAACAAAATACCAATGACAACTATTTCAAAAGCTGCAAATAAGGTATAAATTAATCTGATATTTTTAAATACTTTCTTCATAAATCAAGTATGGATATTATATCACTTATTTCTTTTATAAAAGAAAAAGTGGTTAATAAAATAATAATTATTTATAAAATAATAATTATTTATAATATTTTTATATATTTAATTAAATATATAAATATAATATCCTGATATAAATAAAAAAAGACCACCGAAGTGGTCTAATTTTTATCTATATCTTATTCAGCAATGAATGGTAATAAACCCATATAACGAGCATTCTTAATTGCTCTTGCTAATTGACGTTGATACTTCGCACTTGTGCCAGAAAGATAGCTAGGCATAATCTTTCCGTTTGGCATTATAAATCTTTGAAGTAATTCGACATCTTTATAGTCAATCCACTCGATATGTGCTTTTTTGAAATAGCATGATTTCTTGTGGGTTCTTACTTTCTTAAATCCCATTTTATTTTATCTCCTTTAATTAGAATGGAAGGTCATCATCAACGATATCAACACTTTCCATTTTGGAATCTGTTGATTCTTCTTGAGAGATGTCTTCTTTTGCTTCAGCTGCTTCAACTGGTTTAGATCCTTTTGGTTCTAAGAATTGAACAGAATCAGCGATGACTTCTAAAACATTTGCTTTAGATCCATCTTTTTTATCATAGCTTCTTTGTTGTAAGCGTCCATCGACACCGACTAAAGAACCTTTACGACAATATTTGCAAACATTGTTTGCTTGTTCATTCCAAACTGTAACTGGAATGAAGCTAGCAGATTTTTGACCATCTGCTCCTTTTGTGCGGTTATCAACCGCAACTGTAAACGAAGCTACAGGACGATCTGTGTTCGTTTTTCTTAGTTCTGGGTCACGTGTTAAGCGACCAACAATAACTACTCTATTAACCATTTTTTATTTTTCCTCCATTTAGTTAATTAGTTACCGTGTGCAACGGTAATTAAATGACGTATAACGTTTTCATTAATGCGTACTAAACGTGAGAATTCATTAAGACATTCTGCTTCTGCAGTAACTTTTAAAACAACGTAAAAACCTTTCTTTTGGTCTTTGATTTCATAGGCGAAGTCTTTGACTCCCCATTCATCAACCTTAGTGATTTTTGCTCCGTTGTTAGTCAAAATGTTGTGAAGTTTCTCAACTTCTTTCTTTCTAGCAGCCTCTTCTAAGTCTGCCTTCAAGATGTACATAATCTCGTACTTTTTCATTACATTTCCCTCCTTTGGACATCTGGCTATTAATCTATTTAATAGCAAGAGAGCTAGCGACTAACTTTATTAATCGCGTGTATATATACTATACTTACTTATTTAAATACGCAAAATAAATTTATATGTCATTATCTTTGTCTTTAATTTTATTAAACCTCCTTATTATTTATCTAGGCATTAGACAAAGAAAATAATGCCCTTACTATTTAATTACTTAAAAAGTAGTTAAAATTCACGAATTATTTTTTTATATTTATTTATAAATATAGATAAAATCGAAGAGGTTAAAGAAAATTAAATATATTTTTATCATTATGATAAAATATACAACCGGTGAGAAAAGATATGAAAAAATACGATGTAATTATAGTAGGGGCAGGTCCAGCAGGATACTTCGCCGCTTATGAATTAATGAAGAAGAAACCAAACAAGAAAGTTCTTCTCATTGATAAAGGTTTAGATATTACTAAACGTCATTGTCCAGTTTTAGAGCATAAGATTGAAAAATGTCCTATGACAAAATCTGGTCAAGGATCATGTTTACCAGCTTGTAGCATTACTAATGGATTTGGTGGTGCAGGCGCATATTCAGATGGTAAATTTAATATCACTACTGAGTTTGGTGGATGGTTAACTGATTATATTGATGATGAAGAATTATTAAAGTTAATTAATTATGTCGATGATATAAATCTTAAATTTGGAGCGACTAAAGAAATTACTAATCCAATGACTAAGAAAGTTCAAGAGATTGAATTAAGAGCAATGTCTGTTGGAGTTAAACTCTTAAGAGCGAAAGTAAGACATCTAGGAACAGAAGAGAACTTAAAAATCTTAACTAAAATTTATAACGTCTTAAAACAACATGTCGATATGAAGTTCGCTACTGTTGTTAAAGATATCATTGTAAAGAATAATAAAGTTGAAGGTGTTATCTTAAAAGATGGGACAGTGATAAATTCTAAATATGTTGTAGTCGCTGTCGGAAGAGAAGGCAATTCATGGTTATCTACTATATTAGAAAACCGCGGAGTGAAGATGACTCAAAATCAAGTAGATATCGGAGTTCGTGTTGAAACAGATAACAGAATCATGCAAGAAATTAATGACAATTTATATGAAGGTAAATTTGTTTATAGAACTAAGGCTGGTAACTATGTTAGAACATTCTGCTCTAACCCTGGTGGACACGTTGTCGTAGAGAATTATGATGGAGTCGTTAACGTTAACGGTCACTCATATTCTGATCCAAAACTTCATAGTAAAAATACTAACTTTGCTTTACTAGTTACTCATCACTTTGAAGAACCATTTAAGAAACCTAATGAATATGCTTATAAAGTTTCTAAATTAGCAAATCAATTAAGCTGTGGAACTGTTATAGTTCAAAAATTTGGTGACATCCTCGCAGGTCGTCGTTCTACTTATAAGAGATTAAAAGAAGGATTTGTTAAACCTACATTAAAAGAAGCAGTCCCAGGAGATTTAGCGTTAGTCTTGCCATATAAGACCATGAGATCAATTGTTGAAATGATTAAAGTATTAGATCACATTACTCCAGGTATTGCGATGGATCATACATTACTATATGGAGTTGAATCTAAATATTATTCCGCTCATCCAGATATTGATAACAAATTAGAAGTGAACAATATTAAGAATTTATATGTCGGCGGAGATGGCGCAGGATTAACCCGTGGACTAGCACAAGCCGGTGCATGTGGAGTCTATATCGCACGTAACATTATTGATAAGGAGAAAAAATAAATATGAGAAATGTTGGAACTATCAGTAGAGGCATAAGATGCCCAATTATAAAAGAAGGCGATAATCTAAGAAAGATTGTTGTCGATGCAGTATTAACTGCAGGTAAAACTGATAACTTTGAATTAAGAGATAAAGACGTTATCGCTGTTACTGAATCAGTAGTAGCTAGATCTCAAGGTAACTACGCTACTATCGACGCAATTGGAAAAGATATTAAAAATAAATTTGGAGGAGATACCATCGGAGTTATCTTCCCAATCTTCTCACGTAACCGTTTTTCAATTCTATTAAAAGGTATGGCAAGAGGCGCAAAGAAAATTATATTAATGCTCTCTTATCCTTCTGATGAAGTTGGTAACTCATTATTAGATTACGATACCTTAGATGCTAAAAAAGTTAATCCATATTCTGATGTATTAACTTTAGAACAATATCGCGAATTATTCGGATTCAACAAGCATGAATTCACCGGAGTTGATTATATTGAATACTATTCAGAATTAATTAAAGGTGAAGGATGCGATGTTGAAATTATATTCGCGAATCAAGCTAGAGCTATTCTTAAATATACTAAGAAAGTTTTAAACTGCGATATTCATACACGCGTTAGAACTAAGAGATTATTAAAAGAAGCTGGCGCAGAAATTGTTTTAGGAATGGATGATATTCTTACCTCTAGCGTGGATGGAAGCGGCTATAACAAAGATTACGGATTACTCGGAAGTAACAAAGCAACTGAAGAGACTGTTAAACTCTTCCCAAGAGATGCTCAAGGTTTAGTTGATGGCATTCAAGAAGATATTTTAAAAGCTACTGGTAAACATGTTGAAGTCATGGTTTATGGTGATGGAGCATTTAAAGATCCTCAAGGTAAAATTTGGGAATTAGCAGATCCAGTTGTCTCACCATTTCACACTAAAGGATTAATCGGAACTCCTAATGAATTAAAACTTAAATATTTAGCGGATAACGATTTTAAAAACCTAAAAGGTGAAGCATTAAAAGAAGCTATTTCTAATTCAATTAAACATAAAGCAAAAGATTTAAAAGGTAGCATGGCTACTCAAGGAACTACCCCACGTCAAATAACTGACTTACTTGGATCATTATGTGATTTAACAAGTGGTTCAGGAGATAAAGGTACTCCTATAATTCTTGTTCAAGGATATTTTGATAACTATACAAATGATTAATAAACAACTAGCCAAACTTATCCTTAACGAAGGATTAAGCACTGGCGCAGATTTTAGCGAACTCTATTTTGAAGAAACCTACACTCATTCAATTAATTTTGATAATGGAATCGTTGAATCTATCGGATCAAATAACTCAACAGGAGTAGGAATTAGACTACTTAAAAACAATAGAAGTGTCTATGGATACACAAACGAAATAGATAAAGAAAATTTATTAAAGTTAGTTAAAAAATTACGTTCAGCATTTTCTAGTAAAAGAAAAATTAAATGCAAAGATTTTAAAGATAAAAAAGTCACAAACATTAACGAAAATGATGAAAGTTATTTTTTAACTCCAATTAATAAAAGAATAGAAATACTAGATAAATTAACAAAGATTATTAAAAAAGAATCTAAGTTAATTAATAGAACAGTATGTGCTTTTGCGGGTGATAAAAAATCTATCGAAATATTTAATTCAGAAGGATTGCATATTAAAGATAAGAAAGAACATACGCGTTTAATAATTCAAGCATTCTCAGTTAAAGGCGATAAACATGAGATGGCATTAAATGTTCCAGGTACAACTGGTTCGATGAATTATTTTACTAAGAAAATTAACTTAGAAAAAATTGCAAAAGATGTTGCAAAAGATGCAGTTGAAGCTTTAAACGCTAAAGATTGTCCTTCTGGTAAAATGCCAGTAGTTATCGGTAATGGCGTTGGAGGAGTTTTATTTCATGAAGCTTGTGGGCATTCTCTTGAAGCCTGTGCAGTTTCTAAAAATTTATCTACATTTACTCCTAATCGTTTAAATACTAAAATCGCATCTTCATTGGTGACTGCTTATGATGATGGAACCATCAAAGGTAGATGGGGAACAAATAACATTGATGATGAAGGAAATAAAACAACTAGAAACTGTTTAATTAAAAACGGGATCTTAAAAAATTATATGGTTGATAGATTTTACGGAAGAAGAATGAAAAGAGATGCGAACGGTTCGTGTCGTAGACAAAGTTATAAATTTGAACCTACCACTCGTATGTCGAATACTTATATTGATAACGGAAAATCCACTCCAGAAGAAATAATTAAATCTACAAAACTAGGATTATATGCGAAAAGATTAGGAGGAGGATCAGTTAATCCAATTACAGGACAATTTGAATTTAGCTGCTCCACCGCTTATATCATTCGCAATGGAAAAATATGTGAAAGAGTTAAAGGTGCAACATTAATTGGAACTGGTGAAGAAATTCTTAAAAATATCGATATGGTCGGCAACGACTTAGATATGGATACTGGATATTGTGGCTCTGCAAGTGGATGGGTTCCAGTTGCAACAGGACAACCAACTTTAAGAGTTAAAGAAATTACTGTTGGTGGTTCAGGAGGAAAAATTCAATGAATGCAAAAACGTTTTTCCTTAAGTTAAAAAAGAAAAAGATAAACGATGCCGAATATCGTTGCATAACATCTTCAGCATTCTCTTTAGAAGTGTTTAAAGGTGAATTAAATAACTACACTACTCACACAACCAGTTTAATCACTGTTGATGCAATTATTGATGGCAAATTAGTGATGTCCACAACTGAAAATTTATCTAACGAAAGTATTGATAAATTAATTGAAGATCTTATTGAGACTTCTAAATATACACATAAAAAAGGTGCATTAATTTATAAGAAAAAATCTAAATACGAACAATACGAACATTTCAATAATAAATTAGGAACTTATCCTATTAAAAAGAAAATAGATACAATATTTGAAATTGAAAAAAGGCTGAAAAAAGCTGATAAACGTTTTACAGAAATACAAGTTGGTTATGATGAAAAAGAAGTGTCTCATGAATATCAAAACACCAGCGGAATTAAGACAACAAATAAATATAATTATTATGTATTTTCAGCTGAAATAGTTATTAAAGAAAACGACGAAACTAAAGTTCATAACGAAATGTTTATTAATAATGATTTCGCTAAATTCAATATTGATGAATTTGTAAAAGAAGCTACTAAACATGCTTTAAAGAAGTTACATCCAGTTCAATTAAAGAGTAAAAAATATAATGTTATATTCGCTCCAGAAGTTACTGCAGAATTATTATCATCTTATGTGTCTCAATTAAACGCTGAATTGGTTTTAAAGAATTCATCATGGTTTAAAAATAAATTAAATAAAAATGTTGCAAGCCCATTAGTCACAATTTTTGAATCTCCTTTAAAACATACAATTGATTTCGTTAACTCTGATGATCAAGGTGTACCAACACAAAACATCGATTTAATTAAAAACGGAAAACTTAAAACATATCTACATAACTTAGAAACTGCAAAAGCATTTAAAGTACAATCTAACGGACATGCTAGTCTAACCGGATCTAAGATTGGAATAGGTGCCCACGCTGCATTATTTCTTAAGCCAGGTAAATTAAGAAGAAGAGATTTCTTTAATAAAATTAAAAACGGTATTTATATCAATCATTTAGAAGGCCTCCACGCTGGAATGAATGCTCAAAATGGCAACTTCTCATTAAAATGTGAAGGAATGATTTTAGAGAATGGCAAAATTACTAAACCATTAGATATGATGACGATTAGTGATAACTTATTTAATATATTTAAAAACGTTAAAGATATAAGCAAAAACGTTGAATATATTAAATCCGACGTCTTTGCTCCTTGTATTTATTTAAATAACGTTTCTATTTCTTTTTAGGATCTTTATAAGTTCCGTTTTGAATCTTCAATTCTTTTAAAATATCTTTCAATAATTCTTTTTCTGTTGGTTCTGGTGCTTTCGGATCTACTGGAGCAGGTCTCTCATCAGGATGCTTCTTATAGTATTCTTCTTGAAGTTTCTTTTTAGCATCTTCGCGCATAGCATTTAATTTAGCAATTGTCTTAAGAATAATAAATAAGACTAAAGCAATAACGATAAATGTAAGAATGGTATTTATTAAGGTTCCCCAATCGATAATTGCTGCACCATTAAAAACATAAGTTCCACCATGCAATGTATATTTGCTTGTAATAGCACTTCTAGCATCAGAGATAGATGAATAGCCACCTTGTTTATATAACATTTCAGCAAAATCGTTTAATTTCGCGGAAAGAAATGATTGCCCGATTCCTGTTATACCCGCTTGAGCATCTGAAGCCGCAGGTAATACAGTTATTAAGCCTTTTAAGCCTCCTGGGACACCCCAAGTTGCAACACTTAAGAAGATATTAGTAACTGCTGTTACAATCGCTCCAAAAGCAGAACCGATAACAACACCGATTGACATGTCAACGACATTGCCACGATTAATAAACTTTTTAAATTCTTGCCAAGTTTTACCTATTTTATTTTTTCTTTTTTTCTTAGCTTCACTAGCTTTTTCTTTCTTTTCTTCTTTTGCCATATTACTTAACTTCTTTCTCTTTAATATGCCATTCAGGTCTCACAGTATCAACTTTATTCAAAGCTTCTTCATATAATTTCTTTTCAATCTCAACTCTTCCAGGTAAGGTTCTTTTTAATGCTTTAGAAGATCTATTCATTGCATATCTAGCTTCATGTTCAGAGATATCTAACATTGAAGAAATAAGAAGATATGCTCTTATTGATTGCATAGATAAGTCATTACTAATGAATCTTCTTTCTTCTTGTTTAACATGATTTTCATAATATTTTTTTGCAATTTCAAAATCTTCATGCATTAAAACTAAATACATCTTTTGCGCTAATGCTGAACAGTATGTTGCTTTGCTAACTTTTGTTCTGTTATTGATAATGTTATCAAGTAACGCACTTGCCTCATGAATCTTGCCTTCTTCTAAATATTTATAGATTGTGTATAAATTAACAACACTAGTGAAATCAGTAATTTCATCAAACACTAACATGTTATCTAACTTAGTGTTGTTAGCATAAGCACCTTCAATTCTAAGTAATTCGTTATAAGCTTTTAAATTTTGTTTCTTACTTAATATCACTAAACGATATCCATCAGTAGTCGAATCTAGTTTTGCTGGGAATATATTATATAAAGTAAGCATTCCACCAACAGTAACAATCATTATCATTAATATATTAATTATTCTTAACAATTGAACATTAACTTGAACACGACTAGTGCCGGATTCATTAATAGCGTTAGATAAAATAAAGTATGTAGTCATACATATTATTACTATTAATATATATGCGAATAAAGGTCCGAATGCATATGGTTTAGGAGAAGCGTTTTCTTTTTTAGGACAAATTTTTGTTTCACCTGTAATTCCATCAAAATTCGCAAATTTAAATTTCCATTTATTCTCTTTTCGATATAAACATAATCCTATTATATTAAAGGATATTATTTTATATCCTCCGATTTTTGCGCCTATTACATGTGCGCATTCAAAAACAATTACATTAATTAGAATCGCGATAAGAATATATAAAATCGTAAAACCAAATCCAAACCCTGTTGCTTTTTCAATCAGTGGTTTTAATACAGTAAATCCTACAATAAAAGCTGCGCCAATCATAATAGCGTAGACTATTAAACTAATTCCATCTTCTTTTTTCATTATTTATTTCCTCTCTTTTTCTTTTTGTTTTCACATATTAAATCTAACACACCATCGAATGTCTTTGAGATATTCTCTTCTATCGCAGATATCGATAACTCTGATGGGTTAGACAATAAACGACATATCTCTCTTGATAATGAATCACTCATTAATTTAGCGACTTCGTTTATATCACCTTTATCAAGCTCATTTCCATAAGCTTCTTGAATAAAGTGTAAACCTTTTTTATATAACTTATCATTAAAAAAGTTTTCAACAGCATTATAATTGTTACTTTTTAAAGCTTTTAATATTAATTGTCTATTCTTACCTGCATACACTAATACAGCATGGATTAATGTAGACCAGTTAGTCGCACTTTCTAATCCATCTATATGAATATTTAAGAAATAATCATTTAATACATCATTAATATCTTTATAGTGATAATAAAAAGTTTGGCGATTAATTCCGCTTTCCTTACAAATTAATTGAACAGTAATATCTTTTAATGAGTAGCTGTCTATTAATTTTTTTAATGTCGCTTTAATTATTTCTTGCTTGCTCATTGTTCTTCCTATTACGTAATTTAACTAAAAGTTTATTCAATGCATATGAGACCAAGAAATATACCGGCATTGCAGCAATAAATGATATTAATCCTAACAATAATGTCGCAGTATTAATTGAACTAAAACTAATATCAAAGAATTCGTGTCCAAACTTTGTTGCTAAATAATAATCACCTAATAATAAACCCGCTACAAAGATAGTGGCAACAATAACAACTGTGCCTCTAAATTTATTAAGTGGCATGCAAACTTTTAAGAAGATAACTAAACTCATTACTGTGATTAATATAACCGCCATTGAAATAGATGATGTACGTGGGAAATATTTACTGCTAATCGTTGTAGCAACAAACATTATTCCGCACAATAATAATTGCATAAATGCAGCCGGTACAGATTCTCTAACAACGTTAACCATGAATTTACCTTTAATACGATCTTTATTAGGCTCAAGAGCAACGAAGAATGGAGCGGCTCCGATTGTTATAAGTTCCCATATATATAAGTTAGGAGCAGCGAATGGATAGCGAATATCATGGTCAAACCAAGATAAGACTAAGAATACTGTTGATAACGTAATAGCAAATATTGTCTTAACTAAGAATATTGAGCTAACACGTTGTAAGTTATTAATAACTCTTCTTCCTTGCTCAACAACGTTAGGTAAGGAAGAGAAGTTAGAATCAAGTGATACTAAGTGTGATACAGCTTTAGCAGCGTCAGATCCACTAGCCATCGCAATTGAGCAATCAGCGGATTTTAATGCAAGTAAATCATTAACACCATCACCAACCATTGCTACACAATTGTTTTTACGTAATTCTTCTATAATTATTTTCTTTTGATCTGGGCTAACGCGAGCGAATATGCAATGTTTATGTGCAGCTTCTTTAACTTCTTCATCTGATAAGTCTTCTAATGAAATAGCTTTCTCATATCCTTCAACACCTACGCGTTTTGCGATATTTTGAAGTGATAATAAACTATCACCAGATATAATACGAATAGAAACATCGTTATTCTTAAACCATTCAATATTTTTAATTGCATCTGGTTTTAAATTTTCTTCTAATGCAATTAATCCTATTGCTGTTAATCTACCAGGTAATTTATTCTCATAAATATTGCCTCTACCTTTAGCGAGCACTAATACACGACGTCCTAATGCTTCATATTTTTTAACTTCTTTATTTACATCATCTTCATTAGTGATATCAAAAAAACCAAATGCGCCCATTACATAGGAAATACCTTGATAAGATACTGCACTATATTTTCTAGCACTATTGAATGGTATTGCCGTAACAGGACCTAAAATTGTTCTAGGTGAAAACTTTTCTTTTAACGCTTTAGCGGTTAAGTTATCGTCTTTAGTTGTAGATAAGATACCTGCTATTAAATCTTCTAATTCAATATTGTTATGACCAGGGAAAGGAATTAAACAATCAACTTTCATCTTTCCATCAGTTAATGTTCCAGTTTTATCAACACATAATACATTTACTCTAGCAAGCATTTCAATTGAGTATAGTTCTCTAACTAATATTCTCTTTCTTGCTAAAAGAATAACTCCTACTGTTAAAGTAATAGAAGTCATTAAATACATTCCGATTGGAATCATTGCTACAACAGAAGAAGTCATTGATTTAACTGCTTCATCTACTGGTTGTTTTAAGAATAAATATGTCGCTATTTCAGATATACCAATCGCCACTGCAGCAATAGAAATAATCTTAATAAAACTAGATAAAGAAGTTAATATTTCACTCTTAGGACGAGAGAATGATTTAGCTTTCTCTTGAAGAGTCGCAACATAATTAGCTTTACCTACTTTCTCTACCCTTATATGAGCGATACCGCTAGTGACAACAGATTCTGCATATACTTTTGATTTAACAAATTTCTTAACATCATTGTTTTCACCTGATAATAATGATTCATTAACGCTTATCTCACCATGTACAACAACTCCATCACAAGGAATTGTATTACCAGCTTTTAATACAATAATATCTGATAATACTATTTCATTAAAAGGTACTGCGCTTTCTTTAGCGTTTCTTACTACTGTCGCACGAGGATTAGAGATTAACGATAGTTTATCAACCAATCTACGCGCTTTAATATCTTGCACTAAGCTAATAGCGATATTAACAGATAAGATAACTAAAAATAATAAGTTTTTATATTGTTTAAATACAATCATTGTAATAGCAATCGCGAATAAAATAATATTCAAGATCGAGAAAACATTTTTAAATATAATTTCAAAATAACTCTTTGTAACAGTCTTTTCAGTTTTATTAACAAGACCATCTTCTATACGAGAATTAATTTGTTCATCATTTAATCCTCTTTCAATAGTCGGAATAAAAACAGGAGCTTTCTTAATTAATTTATTTATGTCTTTAGCTTTCTTTCTTGAAAATATCATAACTCCTTACTCGCTTCTTAACGCTACAACTGGATCTTTATTTGCGGCACTTCTAGCAGGAATTAATCCTGAAATTGCAGTTAATACAATTGATAAGATAATCATTAACAATGCCGTCCACCATTTTAAGTTTGCAATCATTGGAATCTTATACGCTGCATATATTGATACGTCTAATATCAATTCAAGAATATAAGTTATAACAACACCAAATAATCCTGATGCTGTACCAATAATAAATGTTTCAGCATTGAACAAGTGTGAGACGTCTTTCTTACGTCCACCTAAAGAACGGATAACTCCAATTTCTTTAATACGTTCCATAACTGAAATATAAGTAATAATTCCAATCATAACTGAAGAGACAACTAACGATAACGAAGCGAATATCGTTAAAGAAATTGTTGTAGTTGTAATGATTCCATTAATCATTGCAATTACGATTGTTAAGTTATCCGGAACAGTTACTTTGCTTCTTTGATTTTCAGGTACAATGTCTCCAGGTTGTGTACCAATTCTAACATCGCCTTTTTGATTCCATTTATCAAGATAAGCTTTGGCTTTAGTTTTAGTATCAAAATCTCTTGAATAAACACTTATGCGATATGGAATTTGTCTATATTTAACTTTAGCGTCATTTTTATCAGAACTTATTACTAATTTTCTTCCAGATATACTTCTAGTAGTTAAACTCGATGTAATCTCTAATTCAGCAGTTTTTTTGCCTGTTTCATCAGGTATTTTTGATATACTAGCTGAGCTACCAACAGTGCCATAAGTTTGAACAGGTTTTGTTTTTCTTTGAGCTCCATCATAGAAAACTTTATAGAAATTTAAAGGATAATATAATCCTCTGCTTCCTGGAAGTATTTTGCCTGCCGCGCCTTCTTCTTTAGTTGCATCAATACGAATATCGTTGGCAAATCCTTTGTAAGATAAACAATAGATTGGATCATTAGGTTCGCTGCCACCTAACCATCTTTTAGAATCAACCATCACATTGTATATTTCACTATTCTTTTCATCATCTACAGTTTCTGTTGATCCTGCATCTTTCATTATTTTGTTTGCAAGATCAGATTGAAAATAAATTCCAGAATTTAATGAACCGTAATTTCTTCCTTCTTTTGGAGTAATGATTCCAACAACTTTTATACGTTTGGCGGTAGTAACATCACTATCAGCACCTACCGATATTGTAGTGCCATCATCTTGCTCTGATGTAAACGTCTCATTATTATTAACTTTGAATTTATAATTGTAATTAAAAGGTTTTAATTTATCATAGTTGGTTCCATCTGGCTTATTCGCTTTAAAAGCACCTTCATGTCCTATCTTTCCGTTTGGAATGTAATAAAAACTTTTGTTTGCGATTTTACTAACTGCAATTTTTGCTATTTCATCAATAACAGATTGATCTGGTTCTTTTTTTAAGAATTCGTTAATACATTTCATGAATTGTTCTTCTGATAATAATCCAGATAAAGCGACAATTAAATCTGCTAATTTCTTTCTACGATTAAGAACGATAACGCATTCATAATCATGGCCTTCCGTTCCAGCCTCTTCTTCTTTAATTTGTTTTGGCCATCTACTTGTAAATACACTTCCAGGTTTTGTTGAACTCACTAAATCGTATTGTTCTTGTAGGTATTGAACATTATCTAATCCTTGATAAACAACACTTGGGAAGTTTGCAGCAATATTTGCTAAAGCAGTAAAATCAGTACCATCTTCAGTATCAATAGTATCTAATAATCCTGTGTAAATATTTTTTAATCCACTTAAAGAGTAAATATATTTTTGTTGCTGTTCAATTGGAACAACCTCAGGATCTTGTTCGAAAATCTCTGCATCAGTGTAAATATTGTCTGCTGCAGTAAAACCATAATCAACAAAAGTTTCAGCGATACCGGTTTCATATTCGCCTAAAACATCTTTACCATAATTTACAAACTTGACATAATTTTCGTTAATATCATTTCTAATTAAGATTCCTTCTTTAGCTTGAGTGATTAATGCTCCAGTAATAAATTCAATATCAATTTGACCTGTTTGCTTTATCGATTCAGATATTGCTTGTCTTTGAAGTGTATTAGAAACATTTTGAAGAATGCTCACTAAATCCATTTGAGTTTCACCAACATAAAGCGGGTTGCCAGATAGCATATCTTTTTCAGTATTTTTTATGTATCCCTTAACACCTGTAGATACCGCTAAAACAGCAGAAACGCCAACAATACCAATTGATGATGCAGCAATAACCATTGCAGTTCTTTTTCTTTTTGAAATTAAATTCTTTGCAGATAATTTGAATGAACTCCAGAAAGACATTTTGGCTTTATCTGGTTTAACAGTTCCATCTTTTCCAACTTTAACTGCATCGAATGTTTTATACTTTTCTTTTTTTTCTTCTTCGAGTTTATATGGATTAGTATCGTTTTTAACAACACCATCAAGTAAAGAAATAATACGTGTTGAATATTTCTCAGCTAACGGAGGGTTATGAGTAACCATGATAACAAGAGTTTTCTTACTTATCTTTTTGATTAACTCCATTACTTGAACAGATGTTTTTGAGTCTAATGCTCCGGTAGGTTCATCACCTAATAAAATATCTGGTTCATTAACTAATGCACGAGCAATAGCAACTCTTTGGCATTGTCCACCAGAAAGTTGATTTGGCATTTTCTTCCAAGATTTCTTTAATCCAACTTTCGCTAATGCTGCTAAAGCTTTTTTACGTTTCTCTTCTTTTGAATATCCGGAGATCGTTAACGCTAATTCAACGTTCTCACAAATATTTTGGTGAGGAATTAAATTGTATGATTGAAATATAAAACCAATACGGTGATTACGATAAACGTCCCAATCATGATCTTTGTAATTTTTGGTTGAACGACCTTCAATAACAAGATCTCCACTGGTGTATTTATCTAATCCGCCAATGATGTTTAAAAGGGTTGTCTTACCACAACCTGAAGGACCTAAAATCGAAACAAATTCGTTTTTTCGGAAGGCTAAAGAGATACCTTTTAACGCAGGAAAAGTTGTTTTTCCTGTTTGATAGTTTTTAACAATGTGTTCTAATCGCAACATATCAAAAATCTCCTATATGTGAAAAATTATTATATATTGAAAATAACTATTTTCAACTATAAATTTTAATTTTTTTGTTATCTTTTCTTAATAAAAAATTTAGTTAATAAAGCTTTGCTTTCTTCTTTTAAGATTCCAAATTTAACTTCAGGCGGTAAGTTACAAGTTTTAAATTTATATAATTTTGGACCGTTAATTACCGCTCCATTATTTTTATCTTCTAAAGCAAAAACTAAACGAGAAATTCTTGCTTGATTAATTGCTGCTGCACACATCGCACAAGGTTCTAAAGTTACATATAGCGTTGTGCCTAATAAGCGCCAATTTTTCAATACTTTTGAGGCTTTTTTGATTGCTAAAATTTCTGCATGTGCGCATACATCTTTTTTATATTCTTTTAAATTATGTGCACGTGCAATTATTTTATTATTTTTAACTAAAATTGCTCCTATCGGAACTTCATTTTTATCAAAGGCTTTTTTAGCTTCTTTGATTGCTTCTTTCATAAACTTAATATCGTTGTTCATAAATAATAAAACCGCCATACAACAAGAGATCTAATTATGGCTGCTATATTTCTATCCTGACCAGGTTCATAGTTCTTATTTATGACGGCTCAATAATAATATCATTTATTTCTTTTTTGGTGAAATCTTTGAAATTCCGTTCATGAATGGGCGTAATACTTCAGGAATTATTACACTTCCATCTTCTTGTTGGAATTGCTCTAAAATTGCTGGGAATAAGCGAGATGTCGCTAGTCCAGAAGCATTTAATGTGTGACAGAAATGGACTTTGCCATCCTTATCTTTATATCTACACATTGTTCTTCTTGCTTGATAATCTCTAGCGTTAGAGGCACTAGAAACTTCTTTATAAATATTCATACTTGGGATATAAACTTCAATATCATAAGTTCTTGCCATTGAGTGAGAGCAATCACCTGCGGCTAACTTTGATAATTGGAAATGTAATCCAAGTTTTTCAACTAATCCTGCAGCGATATTAACCATTTCTTCAAAGGCTTTATCGCTACCAGTGTCAGAAGTATATTGAACGATTTCAACTTTGTTAAATTGATAACCACGAATCATTCCTCTTTCTTCAGTTCTATAGCTTCCTGCTTCTTGACGATAGCATGGAGTATAGGCGAAATATTTTCTTGGTAATTCATCTTCTTTTAAGATTTCATTACGATGATAATTCACTAAGGCTGTTTCAGCAGTTGGAAGTAAGAAACGATCAATACCATCAACTTTAAATACAGCGTTTCTAAATTTAGGGAATTGTCCCGCTCCATAACCTGACTCATCATTTAACATATGAGGAGGAAGTATGAATGTATAACCATTCTTTAAATGAGTGGAAATAAAATAGTTAATTAATGCCCATTCTAGTTGCGCACCTAGATCAGTATAAATCCAAGTTCCACTACCAGAAATTTTTGCGGCACGATCATAATCAATAAGTCCTAAAGATTTTGCTAATTCAACATGATCTTTAACTTTAAATTTAAATTCAGGTTTCTTATTAACTTGTTTAATTACTTTATTATTTTCTTTGCCGCCTTCTAATAAATCATCATCAGGAATATTTGGTAATTCTGCGATGATATCGTGCATTTTAGCCTCTATTTCTTTTAGTTTGACTTCACCATCTTTGTTTTCAGCAGCTAATGCTTTAACCTTCACAAAAATTTCTTTTGGATCTTTTCCTTCCTTTTTATATTGAGGGACTAAAGCTGATAATTTATTTTGTTCAGCTTTATTAGTCTCTGTTTTTAAAATTAACTCTTTTCTTTTATTCGCTAATTCAATAACAGGAGTAGGATCAAAATCCCAGAGTTTTTTCTTTAAAGCTTTTCTAACATAGTCTGGTTTTTCTAAAATAAGTTTAATGTCTATCATGTTTAAAATCCTCTAGACAATTTATTATTCAATTTCGTCTGGTGAAACAACCTTTTCTTCTTTTTCTTCAGTAGGTTCTTCAGCAACTTCTTCAGTTACTTCTTCACCTTCGACAGGTGCACTATCATCATTTAATTCATGTGGGAGAATTGTTAAAGAAGAAACTTTTTGTCCTTCATCTAAGCGAATGACACGAACGCCTTGAGTGTTACGACCACTTAATTTAATTTGATTAATTGGAATTCTAATGACAATTCCACCAGTAGTGATAACCATTAAGTCTTCATCACCTTTAATTGCTTTTGTGGCAATTAATCGACCATTCTTTTGAGTAGTGTTAAGTGTTAAGACACCTTTTGTACCACGGTTAGTTTGACGATATTCAGCAGCTTCTGTCATCTTGCCATAACCATTTTGAGTTATCGCTAAAATGATATTACCTTCTAAGGAAGTAGAAGCAGAGACCACAAATGTTCCGTTAGCATTCATGCCTCTAACACCAGTAGCGGTTCTACCCATGGCTCTAGCAGTAGCTTCTGGGAATGAGACCATCTTACCTTTTGCAGATGACATAGATAAGATACATTCACCATTAGTATGTTTAACATCAAGTAAGCTATCGCCTTCTCTTAATCCGATAGCGATCTTACCATTTTGTCTAATGGATAAATATTCTTCAATTGGTGTACGTTTAACTAAACCATTACGTGTGAAGAATGTTAAGAATCCGGTATTACCTAATGAATCCTCTAAGTCAATAATTGACATAATTTTTTCTTCTTTCTCAAGGTTGAGTAAGTTTTGAACTGGAATACCTTTTGATATTCTTCCACCTTCTGGTACTTTATATCCTCTTAAGCGATATACCTTACCTTTATTAGAGAAGAATAATAAATCAGTATGAGTGTTTGTATGGAGTAATAATTTAATTAAATCAGTATCTCCAACAGTGGCGCCTTTAATTCCTCTACCACCTCTATTTTGTGTTCTAAAGGTGTTCGCGGTCATTCTCTTAACGTAACCGTTTTGAGTAATGACAACAACAATGTCTTGTTGTGGAATTAATGATTCATCATCGATATCTCCTAAAGAATCAGAGATTGTTGTTCTTCTTTCGTCAGCGAATTTTGCTTTGACTTCTTCAAGTTCTTTAATAACAACTTCAATTTCGTTCGCACGAGATTCAAGGATGTGATTATAGTTCTTAATGTGTTCTTCAAGTTCCGCTAATTCATCATCAAGTTTCTTCTTAGCTAAACCTGTTAATCTAGATAATGTCATCGCTAAGATTGCTTGAGTTTGAGGTTCACTTAAACCATATTTATTCATTAAGGTTTGAGAAGCAATTTCAGGAGTTGCACTCTTCTTAATGTCTTCAACAATATCATCAATTTTATCAATTGCTTTTAATAAACCTTGAACGATATGTTTACGATCTTCATCTTTCTTCAATAAGAATTTAGTTCTACGCGAAATTACATCAATTTGATGTTCGAGATAATCTTTTAAAATTGTTGTAACAGGTAAGATCTTTGGCGCGCCATTTTCTAAGCAAAGGAAAATGATACCAAATGAAGTTTGTAATTGAGTTAATTTATATAAGTGATTAAGGATAACTTCAGGGATGCAATCATGTCTTACATCAATAACAACACGAATACCTTCTTTGTTAGATTCATCACGAATATTTGTAATACCTTCAACTATTTTATCTTTAACTAAAGTTGCGATATTTTCTATTAATCTAGCCTTATTAACTCCGTAAGGAACTTCTTCAATTATGATTCTCTTCTTGCCAGATTTTTCATCTTCTTCAACTTGACATTTAGAACGAATAACAATTGATCCACTACCAGTTTCATAAGCTTCTTTAATACCTTGTCTACCTAAAATAATTCCACCAGTTGGGAAGTCAGGGCCAGGCATAATATTCATAATATCTAATGCTGTTAATTCTGGATTTTTCGCAACAGCAATAGTTGCATCAATTGCTTCACCTAAGTTATGAGTAGGAATGTTTGTCGCCATACCAACAGCGATACCACTACTACCATTAACTAATAAGTTAGGGAATCTTGATGGCAATACTGTAGGTTCTCTATCAACACCATCATAGTTATCCATGAAGTCAACAACATCACAATCAATATCTTTAACTAATTGTAATGCGAGTTTTTCTAATCTAGCTTCTGTATAACGATAAGCTGCAGGTTCATCACCATCGATACTACCAAAGTTACCATGACCATCAACTAGAGTATTTCTCATTGCGAATGGTTGTGCTAATCTAACGACTGCACCATAAATTGCTGCGTCACCATGTGGGTGATATTTACCCATAACATCACCAACGATACGTGCACATTTTTTATGAGGTTTATCTGGTGTTGTGCCAGATTCATACATCGAATAAATAATACGACGATGAACAGGTTTCATACCATCTCGAACATCTGGAATTGCACGAGCGACGATAACGCTCATTGCATAGTCTAAGAATGCGCTTTGGACTTGTTCAGAAATATCAACATCTTGAAGACCTGGAACGATTCCAGCTTCAGCTTCAGTTTCAGGCTTTTCTATTTTTTTATTTTCTTCAGCCATACCCTTCTCCTTATAAATCTAAGTTCTTAACAAATTTAGCGTTCTCATGAATAAATGTCTTTCTAGGCATAACATCATCACCCATTAAATTTGTGAATATTTGATCTGCTAACATGGCATCTTTAATTGTGACGCGTAACATCTTACGTGCTTTAGGATCCATTGTTGTTTCAAATAATTGTTCAGCATCCATTTCACCAAGACCTTTATATCTTTGGAATGCAAAGCCTGGTTTTAATTGTAATTTTTTCTTTAATTCTTCTAGTTGAGCATCATTAAAGCAATAATATGATTTGCCTTTATGATCTACTTTATATAATGGAGGTTGTGCAATATATACGTGACCTTCAGTAATTAAGCTCTTCATAAATCTAAAGAAGAATGTTAATAACAAAATACGAATGTGTGAGCCGTCGACGTCAGCATCGGTCATGATTACAACTTTGTCATAACGAATTTTAGTAACATCGAATTCAGGATCAACACCAGCGCCAATCGCCATAATCATATTTCCGATTTCAGCATTTTCAAACGCTCTTTGTTGGTCAACTTTTTCAACGTTAAGAATCTTGCCTCTTAAAGGAAGAATAGCTTGTGTTCTTCTATCACGTCCATTCTTGGCAGAACCACCCGCAGAGTTACCCTCAACGATGTATAATTCACATTCTTTTGGATCGTGTGATTGACAATCCGCTAATTTACCTGGAAGAGTTGTAATATCTAATCCATTTTTTCTTCTAACGGATTCTTGCGCTTTTCTTGCAGCTGCACGTGCTTCAGCTGCACTTGCAATTTTTGTTAAAATTAATTTTGCGGTTTGTGGATTTTCAAGTAAGAAAGTTAATAAGTGTTCACCAACAATTGATGAGACAATTTTACGAACTTCACTATTACCTAATTTAGTTTTTGTTTGTCCTTCATATTGAGGATCAGGATGTTTAACTGAAATGATTGCAGTTAATCCTTCTTTAATATCATCAGTAGTAAAGTTTTCTGATTCATCTTTTAAGAATTTTGATTTTCTTGCATAGTCGTTAATTACACGGTTAATCGCTAATCTAAATCCTTCTTCATGTGTACCACCTTCATGAGTGTTAATGTTATTACAGAAACTGAAGATTGATGCATTATAAGAGGTATTATATTGCATTGCGATTTCAGCATAAATAATAGCAGTCTTACCACTATGGTATTCAACTTCTTCGCGACCTTCACAATAAATAACTTCTTCCATGATAGGTCCTTTTGGTTTATTTAAATATTGAACATATTCTTTAATACCACCTTCATAGCAGAATTCTTCTTTTAAGCTAGGTTCAACTCTTACATCTTTAACAACAATTCTTACACCTTTATTTAAGTAGGCCATTTGTCTTAAACGGTCTCTAATAATTTCATATTCAAAAGTTGTTGTTTCAGTAAAGATTGTGGCATCTGGTTTAAAGGTAACTATAGTACCTGTATCAGAAGCATCTCCAACTCTTTTTAAATGATCAAGTGGTGCACCACCACGACCAAATTTCATGAAGTAATCGCCACCATCTTTATGTACGTGGACTTCTAACCATTCTGATAACGCATTAACAACTGATGCACCAACACCATGTAAACCACCAGAAACTTTATATCCGCCACCTTCACCGAATTTACCACCAGCATGTAATACTGTGTAAACCGTTTCAACTGCGCTAACTCCAGTCTTTTCAACTATATCAACAGGAATACCACGACCATTATCGGTAACAGTAACCGTACCATCTTTATTAATAGTAACGTTAATTAAATTACAATAACCTGCAAGAGCTTCGTCGATTGCGTTATCAACAATTTCCCAAACTAAGTGATGTAATCCAGGAGAAGCTGTTGTACCAATATACATACCTGGTCTTTTTCTAACAGCTTCAAGTCCTTCTAATACTTGAATGTTACTAGCAGTATATTTTTCATCTGCTTTCTCTAATTCTTTTTCATCACCAACTTCTAGATTTTTGTACTTCAATCCATCGTCAGCATACTTCTTTTCATCTTCCATTATTTTGTCCTCCTAATAGCGTGATGATTATCTATCTCATATATAGATGCGTTTTTAATATTTATATTTGTTGTGGTTATAAATACTTGATCTAATTTTTCTAAGAATCCTAATAATTTCTTTTGATGATTATTATCTAATTCACTTAATACATCATCTAAAGCAATTATTGGATGCTTACTTTTCTCATCTACTAAGAAATAAGGAGATAGTTTTAAGCAAATAGCTAATAAACGATTTTCTCCTTGTGATCCATTAGTAGCAATATTCATTCCATTTAGATTTAAAATAAAATCTTCACGATGAATACCGATGTTTGTGGCTTTTCTCTTAATATCATTTTCTAAATTACTTTTATATAATTCAGTCGCTTCATTAAGATAATTTTTACTTAATTTAATAAATGGGAAATATACAATTTTAATTTTGTTATTTTCTTCTTTTAAATTTTTAACAACTTTATTAACCACTACATTAAGATCATTAATAAATTTTTCTCTCATTTCAATTATTTGTTTCTCTTCTTTAATTAATTCTAAGGTAATGATATCTAATTGATTAAAATCAATTACATCTTGCTTTAGAATTTCATTTCTCTCTTTTAATAAATTATCTACTTTATAAATTAATTCATTATAAAGTGGATTTAATTTAGATATATTTATATCTAAATAATTTCTACGTACTTTTGGTAGATCTTTAAATATATTTACATCTTGAGGCTCAAACACAATTACATTAACAAATTTATTTAAAGAAGATAATTTATTAACTCCTTTATCGTTAATTAGTATTTTTTTGCCTTTTTCATTAATTAAGACGTCGATTCTAGTCTTTTTAGTATTTTCTATGACTTCAGCATTAATAATTGCCTTAGACTCTTTATTTTTAATTAATTCTTTATCTTCTACTCCTTTGAATGATTTTGTAAGAGATAAATAATGAAGAGCCTCAAGTAAATTAGTCTTGCCAGAAGCGTTCTTACCAATAAAGACATTGATACCGCTTGAGAAATCTAATTTTAATGAGTAATAACCACGGAAATTTTTTAATTGAATTTGACTAATATGCATTATTTAAGCAAGATTTCGTCTCCATTAACCTCAATTACATCATTCTTATATAATTTTCTACCTCTTCTATTCTCGTTAATTTTATTAACTAGAATAGTGTTAGAAGCAAGAAATCCTTTAACTTCTCCACCTGTAGAAACAATCTTTAATAATTTGATTAATTGCCCTAAAGTTATGAATTCAGTCTTAAGAGTGATTTCTTGGGTTTTTTTATTCATAAAAAAATCTCCGTATAAAATTATACACCTTTAAAATAAAAAAGGGAATATATATTCCCTTATGCTCTTACTGGAGTAATTAGCTGAGTTATATTATCATCTTTTGCGTTTTTAATAACAAAAGGTTTCATCTCAGCAATGAATTGTAAAACGATATCATCACACTTTAAAGCTTTAATAGCATCAATTACATAACTACTATTAAATAAAATCTCTAAACGATCACCTGTGAATTGGAAATTAGGGATTTTTTCATTTGCAGATCCTATTTCACTAGAAGTAGATAAGACTTCTACTTCATTATTGCTCATAATAAGCTTTACAGCGCTCTTTTCATTAGAGAGTAAGGATACACGGTCAATAGCCGCTAAAAACTCTTGTGCGTTGACTTCTAAGAAGTAATTAAAAGATTTTGGAACAATGGTTTTAACATTTGGATATTCACCATTTAATAAATTTGATGAAATAATTGTATTTTCAAATTTAAAGAATATTTTTCTTTCATTAACTACAACATTAATTGAAATATTATCTTCAAACATTCTAATAATATCGTTAATAGTTTTAGCTGGAATATTTACAACAAAATTAACAGTGTTTTCGATAGTAACAGTTTTTCTTGCATATCTTGCAGAATCAAGCGCTATTGCGGTAATTTGGTTATTTTCACCTGTAATATTTACCGCTGTTAACATTGGTCTATTTTCTTTTGTTGCAGCAGCGAAAGAAACTTGTTCAATTAAACTTTGAAGATCTTTTGAATAAATATTAAATTCAACACCATCTTCATTAAAATCATATTCAGGATATTCTTCTGCTTGTGCACTATTTAATTGGAACGAAGATTTTTCATCAGTAATTTCAACTACTGAATTATCAACTACATCTAAAGTTAATTCTTTACCTGATAATTTACGAACAATTTCAGTTAAATATTTACCTTGAATTAAAACTGCACCATTACGAGAATTACGAATTATTTCTTTATCATTAATTTTATGAGGAATTGTAGTAGAAATAGCAATTGTTTCATTACTACCTATTAAAGTTAATCCTTGTTCATCTAATGTTAATTTAATAAAAACTAAACTAGCAACAAATGATTTAACAGGAACTGGTCTACTAACAACATTTAATGCTTTTAGAAATTCATCTTTAATAATTGTAAATCTCATAATTATATATTCTCCTTTTTAAGTCTTAATTTTAACAATAATAATAAGTTTTGTGGATTTGTGGATAACCCTTATTTTTTACCAGAGTAATTATATCACAATTCTTTTATATAAAAGTTTTTTATTATTCTAATAAAGATTATTTTAATTTCTCTTTTAATTCATTAATTACTGTTTGTAAAGTTGGATTAATTTTTAACCCTTTTTCCACATTTTTACACGCACTCATAACAGTGGAATGATCCTTACCACCAAAAGCAGAACCAATTTTATCAAATGAATCATCTAATAAATTTCTCATTAAATACATTGCAATATGTCTAGCTAATGCAATTTGACTCGTTCTAATATTTCCAGTTAATTGAGTTGGAGTTAATGAATAATAATTAGAAACAACATCAATAATTTTTACTTCACTTAATTTTTTATTACTCTCATTTGCTTTTAAGAAATCAGATACTGCTTCCATCGCATTACTTAGAGTTATTCGATCAATTTGAGCGATGTTAATTGTGTAGAATAATAATTTATTTATCGCTCCTCTAAGCTCACGAATATTAGATGAAAATTTCTCTGCAAAGAAAACAAAAACACTTTCATCAATTCTATTAATATCCATTCCAGAAGCTTTAATATATAACTTACTAATTTCAATAGAAGTATTAATATCTGGTGGATTAATCGAAACTGGTAAACCACCCGCAAAACGCGATACTAAGCGACTTTCTAAACCTTTTAATTCATTAGGATGTTTATCAGAAGTAATTACAACTTGTCTATTATTATTTATTAAAGTTGAGAAGATTGTAAAAAATAATTCTTGGCATCCTTTTTTACCTGCAAAGAATTGAATATCATCAATTAATAAAACATCAATATTTTTAAAATAATCCATTAATTGTTGTTCATATCTTTCACCTTTAATAACGTGAATATATTCATTAAAAAACTCTTCTGCGGTTGTGTATAAAATGCGTTTATTCGGATTAAATCCTCTAATTCTATTTCCTATTGCGTTTAATAAATGAGTTTTACCTAAACCAGAATTTGAATATAAAAATAATGGATTTAAATTGGATAAACTTATTTTATCGTTTGCGACTAATGTTGCAGCTTGGAAAGCTTCTTTATTTGAATCACCAACAATAAAATTATCAAATGTCATATCACTTCTTAAATGTGAATCTGAGAACAATGAAATTATTGGAGTTTCTACTTTTAAATCTTGTTTAGATTCGTCTTTAGTAATAAATGATACAGAATAATTACTTTGTAAAATTTCCTCGACAGTTTGCGCGATTTGGTGAACATAAACGGTTGATAAAACTTGTTGAGCTAATTTAGTATTAACAACAATTTGTATTACATTATTATTTATATTATGTATGCGCGAATCGCTCAAGAAACTATCAAATATTCGATCATCGTTGATGCGGGTTTTTAATTGCGCTAGTATTCTATCCCACAATGAATTAAATTCTTTTATCTCTTGTTGCATAAGTGAGAATGATTATATAACAATCCACAAAAATAAATAGCAATTTTTTCATAAATTTTAAATTTTCCACAATTTTATATAAAAAAACATATAAAAATAGAAGAAATTTAATAAAAATAAAGTTATCCACTGTGGAAAACTTGTGGATTTATTATCAACATTTTGAATTTTCAACAATATCCACAAAATAAATTTTTATCCACCACCGAATTATATAGGTATTATCGAATGTGTAAGCGTTATCTCCACATTTTTAAAAACATCAATTAACACAGCAAGTGGATAAAAAAATGTAGTTAAAAATTTAAAAACACAGTAACAAAAAGTGTATAAAAATATAAAAATTTAATAAATATTAAATCTTTAATTTGCAAATGTTATATTAATTTAATATAATCTTATCACTTGAAAGGAGACGTATATGGCTAGTCACAGAACATATCAACCAAGCAAAAGAAAGCACAAGAACGTCCATGGATTTCGTAACAGAATGGCTACAAAGAATGGTCGCAAGGTCTTAAAAAGAAGACGTGCAAAAGGTCGCAAGGTCTTATCTGCATAAGATGAAAAGAATCAATAGAATTCGTAAGAATCTAGAATTTAAACAAATTATTTCTAAACATAAAGTTATTAAAAATAATGAATATGTAATCTACTATGATAAAAATAATTTAGATCATACTAGAATTGGAATAAGTGTCTCATCTAAAATCGGAAATGCCGTTATTAGAAATAGAATAAAAAGACAGATTAAATCGATACTTAATGAAATCATAAATTTTAAAAAGAATATTGATTTAATAATTATTGTAAGAGACGGATTTAAGAAAAATTCTTACAAACAAAACTATGATTCATTAAAAAAATTATTAGGAAATAACAATGAAAAAGAAAACAATAAATAAAATCACTCTATTCACTGCCTTAGGTTTAGGAGTTGTTTTACTTGCAAGCTGCACTGCTAACTTCGCATCTACACAAGATCAAGCGAATATTTATTTTACCTATGACATGGGAACAACCAGATATTCGAATAATCCTGATGCAGGATACAATCAACAAACAAATGAAAATCTAAAAAATAAAATTGTAACAAGCAAAGAAACAATTTATTATTGGCAAGATTTAAATAATGATTTTTTAACCGATAATAATGATGGAACCAAGCATGTTGCTAAATTATTTGTTGATTCTGATAAAGAGAGTTTAACCTATGCGTGTATTGCAAGTGGAATTAAAGTACCTGATACAAGATTCTGGTTTGCTCTAGATCAAAAAGTTATGAGTGAATGCTTAGAAAAAGAAAATAAGAATATAAACGATTGCACTGCTGCCGATGTTAGGGATGCTTTATATCAACACGGCGGACAAGTTAAATTCAATGGCGGTTATAACACCAAAGATAAAAATCAAAGTTCATTCACAAAAATTGAATCTTGGACAACTCAAATTAAAAACGAATGTATAAGCGGGACAGCTTATGGAGGACTACGTGTTGATCAATGTCCTAACACTGGATTCACCTCTGCTTATCAAACATTCTTAAAACAAAAAGTTAACAATATTCGTTCGTGTATAAGTATTACAAAAGATGGATTATATGGTAACTACGGTTGGAACCACAGCAAAATTTCAATGACTCAAAAGACATGGGGAGAAGCATGGGGTAAAGGATTAATTTCAGGATTAATCGTATTCCCAATTGCCTGGTTAACTGAGACGTTCTCTCATAGTTTTGGCATGAATGGTTGGGGGCAATTAGCATCAATTCTATTAGTAACATTTATCGTTAGAACATTCTTGTTACTTGTATCTTTAAAGTCCACTATCGGACAACAAAAGATGCAAATGTTACAACCTGAATTAAATAAGATTCAAGCTAAATATCCTAATGCAAATACGAATGCTGCACAAAAGCAAAGACTCTCTCAAGAGCAAATGGCGTTATATAAGAAAAACAAGATTAATCCTCTAGGAACTCTTGTTGTCTTGATTGTTCAATTCCCATTATTTATCGGTGTTTGGGGCGCTATGCAAGGATCAGCATCTCTTGCAACCGATCAAGTTATGAACCTCTATTTAAGTGAATCTATTTGGAATACATTACTAAAATTCCCACAAGGTTGGCAAGGAAATACAAACGGATGTTGGACTGCATTTACATTAATTATTATCATGTCTATTGCTCAATTCGTTTCTATGAAATTACCGCAATGGATGCAAAAAGCTAGAGAAAAGAAATTGCCTAAATTAACAGCAAATCCAGCACAATCTAAATCACAAAAACAAATGAAATGGTTTGGATATATCATGTTAGCAATGATTATTATCATGGGCTTCACATTACCTGCAGGTATGGGAGTTTATTGGTTAGCTGGCGCGTTATTCTCTATTATTCAAACTGTTGTTTTACAACTTGCAATGACTGGACAATTCAAGAGATTCGGAAGATGGGTCAAAGCAACTTGGAACAAAATATTTAAGAAAAAGGAGCAAAGTAATATATGAAAACATTTGAAGGAAAAACTATCGAAGAAGCGGTAGAAAATGCTAGTAAAGAACTTAATATTGCTAAAGAACAAGTTCACTACATTATCAAAGAAGAAAAGAACGGAATCTTAGGTTTAGGAAAATCCGCAACAATTGATGTCTACACATTAGAAGACGTTTATGAATATGGTGCAAACTATCTTAAACAAGCAATTAAATCTATTGGTATAGATATTGAAACTACAAGTCAAATTAATGAAGAAGGAATTATTCGTATTACCATTAACAGTGAACGTAATCCAATTTTAATTGGACGTAACGGAAGAACCTTAAGAGCTTTAAACGATTTAGTTCGTTTAGCAATCTCAAATCACTTCAAGAGAAGATATAGAATTTTATTAGATGTCGGAGACTATAAAGATAAGAAATATTCAAAAATTATCGGTATTGCACGCCACGCTGCAAAAGAAGTTTCTCGTCAACACATCGACATTAAATTAGATCCAATGACAAGCGATGAAAGAAGAATGATTCATCAAGTCTTAACTAACTTTAATGATATTGCTACTGAATCTTATGGCGAAGGCGAAAAACGTGCAGTAGTTATTAAATATGTTGGAAAAGAAGAACACGCATTCCAAACTTCTCCGGAAGGAATTTACTATAAAGAAATCTTAGGAGATGGTCGTAGAAGAGATCGTCATAGATCACACGACAGACGTCCTAGAGAAGTAAGAGATGAAAACTTCTCCACCACTTCTTCATTAAGTGATTTATTACATAAAGATGCTAACATCTTAAAAGATGATAAACCATTAAATGAACAACCAAAAGAAGTTCGTGAAGAAAACAAAGTTCAAGAAGCAGATAAATCCATTGATGATTTACCAAGCGCTTCTATTTCTACTCCAATTGTTGATGCCTCTAAATTAAACGATTTAGAAGATAAACCAGTTGAAGAAAAGAAAGACGAAAACAAATAAATAACATCGATAAAATAAGCAAATTAAATTTTCTGTAATTTTATATTGCGTTTTGTTTTTAACTGAGTAATATATTCACGGTTAATTTATTTATTAATATTAAAGGAGATTAAAAAAATGATAGAAAAAATTAAACAAAATCCAGTAAAAGCATTAGTTCTTGCTACAGGTATATTTTTTATAGCAGCTATCTTATTTATGTTGTTACCAGGATTTACTTATACAGCTGATAATTCGAAAATGAGCGCATCATTATTTGCATTTATTACTGGTGGGAAAGTATTTGTTGATTCTAGTAGCTATAATATGCGTGTTAATGGAACGATTATGTTTTCGTTTATGTTATTAATAATAGCAATAGTTTTGTTAATCATATTAATTTGTGGCTTATTCACAAACAAATTTAAAAATAAAACAATAATGGTTCTATTAGCACTTATTTGTGTTTTAGTTATTACAGGATCAACTTTTATTCTTGCTTCAAAATACTCGATGTTTACATGCGCTATTGTTGGTAAGAATCATATAACTGATGAAAAGGCTCTTTCAGAAGCGATTAAAGCATTGACAGAATATGGCAAACTTTCACTTGGCGCAGGAGCTATCATATCATCAATTATGATGTTATTAGGAGCAGCATCTTTAGTCATCGCCAGTATGTTTTGCAAAAGGGATGCTGAATAATTTAAGTTTACGATTTAGTATTTAATAAATATATTTACTAATTAAACGGGATGTAATTAATTTATATCCCGTTTTTATTAATATAATTAAAGAAGAAGATAAAAAAGTCTTATAAAGTAAAATAAAAACCAATTAATTATTTAACTTTTAAATTCAATATTTTTTTAAGAAAATCTTTTGTTGTTGTTTTATATTTTACTTTTTCGTAAATAAACAAAAAGATTAATAAACCTGCGCCTAAACAAAGCATTAAGCCCCACCATGAAGTAAGATGAGGGAGTTTATCAAAGAAGGGTTTATTGATGTTTGTTATATTTATTTTATCTGTGTAATTAAATATAGAAGTGTATAAAAATAATCCATATAAAATCATAATGGAATAACCTAAAAAGAATACATAATAATTCTTTGTCTCAGGTTTAAATTTTTTAGTGATAATTAAGAACAAACACATAAATAGCATCATGACGTGATGAATTAGTCCGAAAAGAACTTCAACGTTCCAAAAGCTTGGTCTTAAAGAAATCCATTTAGGATAAACTAAAGTGGAAATAGATCCAAATAAAGCAATATAAACAAGAAAATGAAGTGATTTACCATTACCTTTATTTATTAATAGAGCAATCGGAAAAACAATAGATATAATTGAACACATCGAGAAAGGTATAAGCATTTTCCACGAATAAAAAGCTTCTTTTAGTGTGTATATATGAACATACACTTCACTAATTCTATTTCCTATCCCAAGAAGCAACCATATTATTGCTAATATTCTTATTTCTAAATCTAATTTTTTCATAAAGAATTTTTTAGATAAAAACAACAATAAGGCTACTAATACAGCAGAAATAATTAAAAATACAATGTACTCTGTGCTAAATACTTTCGATGCATTTGCTATCATATTTATTAATATTATTGTATCAAAAACATATGACTATATCAGTAAATAAATAGTGTAGAATATTAATGTTAATTAATATGAAACCGATTATTGCTTTAGCAACATCCCCAATTAAATCCGCAATTCATATGATTAGAATAAGCGGAGATAATTGCTTTAATATTGTTAATAAATTTTTCTCTATAAATATTCTTAAAGATAAAAAGAGAACCGTACATGTTGGATGCATTAAAAACAATAATAAGTTAATTGATCAAGTCGTAGTTATTACCTATAAAAATCCCCATTCCTACACCGGAGAAGATTCAATAGAAATAATGACTCACGGCAATATTTTAATTGATAAAGAGATAATATCTTTATTTATTAAAAATGGTATGCGCATGGCAACGAATGGAGAATTCACTATGCGCGCGTATTTAAATAAAAAGATAGATATTATCCAAGCTGAAGCTATTAACGATTTAATAAACGCTACTACTAATGAAGCAAAGAATATTATTACTTATGCATTAAATGGAGAAACCTCTAAATTAATTAAACCAATTAAAACTCAAATATTAGATTTAATCTCTAATATAGAAGTAAATATCGATTATCCAGAATATAAAGATATTGAAGTAGTAACCTATAAAAAGATAAATAAAGAATTAAAAGATATTAAAAATAAAATAGATAAATTAATAATAAATGGTGAACAAGGTTTAATAATTAAAGAAGGAATTAAAGTCGCTATAATTGGTAAACCTAATGTTGGTAAATCAACCTTATTAAATGCTTTGATTAAAGAAGACAAAGCCATAGTCACTAATATCCCAGGTACTACAAGAGACATCGTTGAAGGTGATTTACAAATAGGAGGAATTCCTATTCATTTATTAGATACTGCAGGAATAAGATTAAGTAAAAATAAGATTGAATCCATCGGAGTTAATAAGACATTAAAAGCTATTAAAGATGCTGATTTAATTATCTATGTTAAAGATAAAGTTAATAATGAAAAGATTGTTAATTTAAATAATAAAAATGTTATAGAAGTAATAAATAAATCTGATTTAATTAAGAATAAAGACAATAAACATTTATATATTTCTGCAAAGAAGAAAAATATAAATGCTTTAATAACTAAAATTAAAAAAGTTGTTGGAATTAGCGACGTTGCATTCAATCATCCATGTTTAGCAAATGCTCGTGAATTAGCGTTATTAAAGCGCATTAATAAATCGATAGATGAGACATTAATTGAGTTAAAGAAAAAGACTCCGTTAGATTTATTAATGGTGCATATTGATGAAATATTAAATTTAATTTTAGAAATACTTGGTGAAAGTAACACTACTGATTTAAGTAAAGAAATATTCTCACGTTTTTGTGTTGGTAAATAATATGTTTATAGATTCACATTCACATCTTAATCACGAAACTTTTATAGATAATATTGATCAATATATTAAAGAATGCGATGAAGTAAATGTTAAAGGATTTTTATGTGTAGGTTGGGACTTAAAAAGTTCGATAGATGCAGTTAATATAGCAAAAAGATATCCCAATGTTTATGCTGCGGTAGGAGTGCATCCGTCCGATGTTAAAAAGATGGATGAAGATGATTTTAATAAGATAGAAAAATTATTATCTAATCCTAAAGTAGTTGCTGTTGGAGAAATAGGTTTAGATTACTATTGGGAAAAAGATATTAATGAGAAAAAAAGACAGATTGAATACTTTATTAAGTTTATTAATTTAGCTAATAAACATAATCTTCCTATAGTTATTCATTCTCGTGATGCTATTAATGATACATATGAAGTATTAAACAATAATAAAGTTAATAAAGGCGGAATCTTACATTGTTATCCTGCAGGGAAAGAATATGTCGAAAGATTCACTAAATTAGGATTTTATTTTGGTATCGGCGGCGTGCTTACATTTAAAAACTCTCGCGTTTTAAAAGAAGCTGTAGAAGTAATGCCACTTGATTGTATTTTATTAGAGACAGACGCTCCATATTTAACTCCTGTTCCTTTTAGAGGAACTGAAAACCATTCTAAATACTTACCATATGTTGCAAAAGAACTCGCAAATATAAGAAAAATTAGTATTGAAGAATTAGAAAAAATAACAACAAATAACTTTGATTTGTTATTCTCCGTGAAACATCACTAATTTATATTAATTATTAATGAAATAAAAATTATTACAAAAAATTGCTAGTTTTTAGACATTTTAACTACATAAATATGATTAAATTGTTTCACGTGAAAACAAAACAGTGCTTTGTAAATAACAAAAATATACGATAAAACCTTACTTTTTGCAATTAGCAGAAAAATTATGCCTTAAAATCTTTAATTTCTTATTCTCTTAATAAATAAATGTGTGGTTTTATCGTATTTTTTAATAACGTGAAACATTCGGTGTAGTTATCTTAAAAAATGACTAAATATATGCTATATTTTAATAGATGCAAATAGATAGTTATTTTAATACCATCAAAGAAATGTCGAAATTTGCCAATAAAGAACTCGGGCAGAACTATTTAATTGACCAAGAAATCGCAAAAAAAATCGTTAATTTTTTAGATATCAATGATAAAGATGATATTTTAGAAATCGGTTCAGGTTTTGGATCGCTAAGTATCTTTATGCTAGAAAAACCTTATAAAACAATTACTTTTAATGATATAGATCCTCGTTCTATTGAATATTTAGATCAATTAACTGCTAATAAAAGAAGAGCATATGTTGTTAATAAATCTGCATTGAAGTTAAGTGTATCTACATATTCAAAAATAATTGGGAATCTGCCCTACTACATAACAAATGATTTATTAGAACATCTATTAACTAAAGGAAATGCATCTAAATATGTGTTCATGGTTCAAAAAGAAGTTACTAATAGAATTAATGCGAAAGTCGGAAGTGAAGAATATGGTCCTTTAGCAGTTTTAACAAAAACTATAGGCGTTTATAAATCCGAATTAAACGTAAATAAGTCAGCATTTATGCCACAACCGCACATAGATTCAACTGTATTTTCTATATCAATAAATAAAAATAATAAATTTGATAAATATAAATATCTTCAATTTTTAAAACGCATGTTTTTGCATAGAAGAAAAACAATTTATAACAATTTGTCTTTGTATTTAATGAATAAAGATAAAGCTAAAGAGGTATTAGAAAAATTGAAGATATCAATATTAACTAGACCAGAACAAATTGATCCTCAAACATATATGGATATATTTAATTTATGTATTTAAAAGCTCATGGGAAAATTAATATAGCCTTAAATGTAATCGGCAAAAGAAAAGATGGATATCATGAACTAGATATGGTCATGTTGCCTTTAAGAGTACACGAT
This sequence comes from Caryophanales bacterium UBA1719, assembly GCA_002317145.1. GTDB lineage: Bacteria > Bacillota_I > Bacilli_A > RFN20 > CAG-826 > UB1719. Next base: position 28,281 of record DCIT01000003.1, on the reverse strand, counting down.
ACAATCGCTGTTTCTAGATTAAGCAAAAAACAAGAAAATAAAGTTATTTTAAATGATGGAGCAATTGCTATTAATCATAATGATATATGTGGAAAAGTAATTAAATTAATAACTGAAAAATACAATATTAAAAAGAAATACGAATTCTCTATTTATAAAGAAATACCTATGGAAGCAGGCATGGGCGGTGGTAGTGCAGATGCGGCTACTATCTTTAAGTTTTATAACAAAAAATTTAGATTAAAAATATCTGATGAAGAAGCAATTAAAATGCTATTACCTATTGGAAGTGATATACCTTTCTTTGTTATAAATAAACCTGCAAGAGTGCGTGGAATCGGAGAAATAATCGAACCAATAGAAGTTAAAAACGATTATTATGTTTTAATTACTAAACCAAAACAAGGGCTATCAACTAAAGATATTTATCAAGAAATCGATAAAGAAAAAATTAAAGTAACTAATATTGAAAAAGTAATCGAAGCTTTAAAAAATGGCGATGATAATTTATTAGAAAAATATATCTCTAATAGTCTAGAAACTCCTGCAATGAAAAAATGTTCAAAGATAAAAGAGATTAAAAATTTCTTAATTTCTAAAGGACTTAAATTAACAATGATGACTGGATCAGGTACAGCTGTATTTTCATTAAGTCATGATAGATATTTAATTGAAGATACTGCGAACTATTTAAGAAAATTAAACTATACAGCTTTTTATACCAAACTACATAAGTAGTTTCTATGGTAAAATAATTACGGAGATTTAAATATGAACTTAAACGTTATTATCTTAGCGGCTGGAAAAGGAAGTCGCATGAAATCAATCAATCCAAAGTGTTCAAAAGTTTCTTATCCTATATTAGGCGCTCCAGTAGTGGAGTATGTTTTAAATGCTGTTAAAGGCGTTAAACCAAAAAGAATAATTACTGTTGTTGGCTTTGGTGGAGAGACGACCAAAAAAATAGTTGGTAAAGATACTGAAATTGTCTGGCAAAAAGAACAAAAAGGTACTGGCCATGCTGTTTTACAAGCAAAGAAGTTCATTAAAAATACTAATAAAGAGATGACATTAGTCTTATGCGGCGATGCTCCATTAATTAGAACTGAAACCTTAAAAGACTTAATCGATTTCCACGTTAAAAATAATTATGATCAAACATTATTATCCGCCATTGTTCCTAATCCAAAAGGATATGGAAGAATTGTAAGAGATAAATATCATAACTTAGTTAAAGTAGTGGAAGAGACTGACGCGAACGCTGCAGAAAAGAAGATTCAAGAAGTAAATACTGGTGTTGCAATATTCAATAACAAAGATTTATTAATTGGTCTTTCACGCATGACAAATAACAACACAAAGAAAGAATATTATTTAACTCAATTAATTTCTATCTTCTTAAAAGGAAGAGCTAGAGTTGGTGTTAAAACTATGGAAAATCCTGAAGAAATGGATGGTATAAATGATCGTTATCAACTATCTTTAGCGAGAAAGAAATTACAAAATAGAATCAATAAAGAACACATGTTAAATGGTGTTTCAATTATGGATATTTACTCTGCGCATATTGGACCATATGTAAAAATTGGACCAGATACATGCATTGAACCAGGAGTTATTATTTCTGGTAATAGTGTAATTGGTAATAATTGTTTTATAGGTGCGAACTCTTACATTATTAATTCGAAAATTAAAAATAACACTGTAATTGAACCATTCAGTTATATTAAAAATAATAAGAAAATAAAATAATGATATTTGTTGATTGTTATAGAAAGAATGTTTATATAGATAGCAAACTAGTTGGCTATATCGACGGTGATGGTTTTATTTATATTTCTGGTAAGAAATTTATGGAACTCACTGAAGATGGAGATTTATATATCGGTGATGATAACGTAGGTTATATCGAAGATGGCGGAGATATTTATCTACGAGACAAATTAGTTGGTAATGTTAATTCCAACAACGATTTAGAATTTTACGGTAACGTATTATAAATAAAAATTAATGAATATCTTCACTCTTATTTGAGTTAGATATTTTAGCTTTAAATGATCTGCCTTTAATTGTGAAAACAATATAAATAATTGATAAGGCAATAATCGTAAAACCAATTAATAACCAGATGATTGCTTGTAAAGTTGTATTCTTATTAAATACTGCAAAACAAACACCTGCAGCAATTAATCCAGCAGAGAGAATCATATTTAATACAAATTTATTATTAGTCTTCTTAATACCTTGAACGATGCTAAGAATAAATGTTAATGTGCCAAAGCAAGCAACAACAATAGGGAAGACTAGTCCAACAATTGAATAAACAACGCCTTCTTGGATAAATAAACTAATTCCAAGTCCTAATACAATAGCAGCACTTATAAATGCAACTGGTTTAGCTGGAGATTCAGAAAAAATAGCTAAAACCGAAACAGAAGTTCCAATAACCACTAATATAACTCCGATTAAGAATTGCAATACAGTAGATGGGTTAACGCTTTCTACTTTCGCTAAATTTAAAATAGAAAATATAACAGTTAATACACCTGTAATTCCAATAATTATTCCTAATGCAATTTTAAGAGTTTGATTATTAATAAGTTTGTTCATATAAGTCTCCTACAATAAAAATAATTATAAGACTAAATAAATATATATAGTAATAAAAAGTAAAAAGCCACTGACTTTCAGCGGCTTTATTACTATTAATAACTAATTATTTCTTTGCGCGTTTTGCTTTAATAGCAGCTTGAGCAGCAGCTAATCTTGCAACTGGAACACGGAATGGTGAGCAAGAAACATAATCTAATCCAACATTGTGGAAGAATTCGATAGAGACTGGATCTCCACCATGTTCACCGCAAACACCACAGTGTAAACCTTTATTAGCTTTACGACCATTTTCAACAGCCATTCTAATTAATTGTCCAACACCATGTTGATCAACACTTGCGAATGGATCTTGTTCAAAGATTTTGGTTGCATAATAATCTGGTAAGAATTTGCCAGCATCATCACGGCTGAATCCAAATGTCATTTGAGTTAAGTCGTTTGTACCAAAGCTGAAGAATTTAGAATCTTTAGCGATTTCACCTGCTAATAAAGCTGCACGTGGAATTTCAATCATGTTACCAACGTGATACTCTAATTTTTCTCCGCTCTTAGCAATGATTGCATCAGCGGTTTCAGTGATAATGTTTTTAACATATTTAAATTCTTTTGGATCAAGAATTAATGGAATCATGATTTCAGCAGTTATTGGTTTCTTTAAATCTTTTTGAGCTTTTAAAGCAGCTTCAATAATTGCGGTTGCTTGCATCTTTCCGATCTCTGGATAAGAAACATCAAGACGGCATCCACGATGTCCCATCATTGGGTTGAATTCATGTAAAGAATCAATACGTGCTTTAATTTGTTCAACTGAAATATTTAAAGCAGTCGCAAGTTCTTCAATCTTGTCTTCTTCTTGAGGTAAGAATTCATGAAGTGGTGGATCTAATAAACGAATATTAACGTTCTTTCCATCCATCGCCATATATAACTCATAGAAGTCTTTTCTTTGATATGGTAATAATTCGTTAAGAGCTTTAATTCTACCTTCAGTAGTATCAGATAAAATCATCTTTCTCATATGGAAGATTCTATCTTCCGCAAAGAACATATGTTCAGTACGGCATAATCCAATACCTTCTGCACCAAACTTGGCTGCTTGTTTAGCGTCTCTTGGAGTATCAGCATTTGCTCTAACTTTTAATTTACGAGCTTTATCTGCCCATCCCATTAATGTACCAAAGTAACCAGATAAACTTGGTTCAACAGTCTTAATCGCTCCAATATAAACGTTACCAGTAGAACCATCAATAGAAATGGTATCTTTATCGGTATAAGCAATACCGTTAATAGTAACAGTTCTCTTCTCTTCATCAATCTTTGCGCCACCACAACCAGCAACACAGCATTTACCCATACCACGAGCAACGACAGCGGCATGACTTGTCATACCACCTCTCATAGTTAAGATCGCTTCTGAGCTGACCATACCGACGATATCTTCAGGAGAAGTTTCGGCTCTACAAAGAATGACTTTTTCACCATTCTTATGTCTTGTTTCAGCTTCTTCAGCAGTGAAACAGATTTTACCAGTTCCTGCACCTGGAGAGGCTGGTAAACCAGCAACAGCAGGTTTTAATTTCTTTAATTCATTTGTGTCAAATCCTGGATGTAATAATGTATTTAATGCATTAGGTTCAACACGTAAGACTGCTTCATCAGTATCAATAACGCCTTCTTCGACTAAGTCACAGGCAATCTTTAATGCTGCACCAGCAGTTCTCTTACCATTACGAGTTTGTAAGAAATATAACTTACCATCTTCAACAGTAAATTCCATATCTTGCATATCTTTATAATGGGCTTCCATTTTAGTAATGGTATCCATGAATTGTTTATAGACACCTGGCATTCTTGTTTTTAATTCTTCGATATGAAGTGGTGTACGAATACCAGCAACAACGTCTTCACCTTGAGCATTTGGTAAATACTCAGCGAATACTTTCTTTTCACCATTTGATGGAGAACGAGAGAAAGCAACACCAGTACCGGATGTATCTCCTTTATTACCGAAAGCCATTGATTGAACGTTAACAGCAGTACCCCATTCATATGGAATATTGTTCATCTTACGATAAACGTTCGCTCTTGGGTTATCCCAGCTTCTAAAGACTGCTGCAACAGCTTCAATTAATTGAGCTTTAGGATCTTTTGGGAATTCTTCGTGGAATACAGATTTATAGTATTGTTTGTATTGAACCACTAATTGACGAAGTTCTTCAGTAGTAACTTCAGTATCAAGTTTATATCCTTTAGATTCTTTTAATTCTTCAAGCATCTTGTCCATCTCAGTTCTTGGATGTCCTTTAGCAATGTTTGTGAACATTAAGATAAATCTACGATAGCAGTCGTAGGCAAATCTTTCGTTTCCGGTTTCATGCGCTAATACTGCAACAGTGGAATCATTTAAACCTAAGTTTAAGATGGTATCCATCATTCCTGGCATTGACATACGAGCACCAGAACGAACTGAAACTAATAATGGATTCTTATCTCCACCAAATTTCTTTCCGGTTTCTTTTTCAACTCTCTCGATGTTCTTAAAGATATCTTCTTTTAAGAAATCAGGAATTGTTTTCTTTGATTGATAATAAAGTGTGCAAGCTTCTGTAGTAATTGTAAAACCTTGAGGAATTGGAACACCAATATGTGTCATTTCCGCTAAGCCAGCGCCTTTACCGCCTAATAGTTCTTTTCCTAAACCATAAGCATCATGGAAGTTATAAACATACTTCTTGTTTGGCATATTAAATCTCCTTTAAAAATAAATGTGGTCTTTAAACCACCGTGATATAGAATATCACATTAGAAAAATATTTAAAGTTTTTTATTTTAAATTTGTAAGAGAGCAAATTGCGATTCTGATATATTTATCTTGCATTGGCAAAACATAAATATTTTTCTTTTTTAAAGAGTCCGCAAGTTTATTCGCGTTTTTTACTTTATAAGTTAAGAAGAATCCTTCCTTATAAGGTAGAGTCTCAGATTTAATTAATTTATCAAAAAACTTACGTGTTTGTTTAAATCTATTTTCTAATAATTTAGTTTGAGATAAACGATATTTCTCAAACGCTGGATATACTTTTTTATCTCCTAGAGCAATATTAAATGCAGAGATTAAATAGGCACTTGGAGAAGACCAAATTGCTCTACTTGTTGCAGCACTGCATAACTTGAAATCTTCGATATCTTCTTTATTTCCTAAAGCAATTAAGGCTCCTAATCTCATACCATAAACACTTAATGTTTTAGAGGCAGAGAACGCTACTAATGTTAAATATTGAGCTTTAATTTTTTCTATAGTCTTAAAGTAAATTCTTGAGTCATGAGAATAATCCATATATGCGACATCAAGAATTAAAGTTAAAGGATATTGTTTATTAACTTTATTAAAGAAATTAACTAATTCTTCCCACTCTTTTTTATTTAATGAATATCCAGAAGGATTATGACAAGGATCATTAATGATTAAAGTTACTCTTTTATTCTTTTTAGCACTTTTTAATATTGATTCTTTAATTCCGTTAATATCTAATTTATTGTTTTTAAATAAAGGATATTTTTCTACTGTTCTTCCACATTCTACCGCTAAAGCAGAATAATTACCCCAACCAATATCTGGTATTAATAATTCTTTAGATTTATCAACATAATTTCTCACTGCTAATGTTAAAGCACCAGAGCCACCCATGCTCGCGCATACAGCGTATTCATATTTATTAATACCTTTCGGATTTTCTTTAAATATCCAATTAATTAAATTCTTATGAAATAAAGCATTACCTCTTACAGTAGAGTATTTTCTATTATCTAAAGTCACCGCATCTTTTAATGCTTTATTCATTAAAGGAAATGAAGATAATTTACCTTCATCATCTAAAAGCATTCCAATCGTCGCATCAATAACTTTAATCCCTTTCGCCTTCTTTTCTCTAGCTTCATTAGATAAAGTTAAAACAAGACTGCTACTGGTATCAATATAAGCATCTTTAGATATATGTTTCATCATTTACTCCAAATATTTCAATAAAAATTATATATATTTTATTAAAAAAATATATCTATTTTAATTAACGCATGAAAGTTTTTAACTGTTCGACTTCGTCGTTAGAGAGTTCATAATACTCTCCTAATTTTAAATTTTTAACAGTTAAAAACGCAAATAATTCTCGGTTAAGAGAAGTTACTTCATATCCAACAGAATGCATCATTCTTTTAACTTGATGATACTTTCCTTCGCTTAATGTTAAATTACAATGTGTAGAATCGATTATTTCTAATTTAGATGGTTTACAAATTTCTTCATTGTTTAAAACTATTCCTTTTTTAAATTTAGAAATTAAATCTTT
>DCIT01000003.1:0-21290 GCA_002317145.1 Caryophanales bacterium UBA1719 | reverse complement strand
ACGTTATATATTTTCTTTACATTACTTTTAGGAGATATTAAGAAGTGACCTAGTTTACCATCATTAGTGATTAATAAGACACCAGTAGTATCTATATCTAATCTTCCAACATGTGATAATCCTTTAATTTTTAAATGAGAAAAGAAATCCATAACCGTTGGATATTTATCATCTTCGTTCGCGGATACATACCCTTTTGGTTTATTTAAAACAAAATAATAATATTGTTTATATTCAATTATTTTATTATCTACTTTAACAATATCTTTACTTGGATCTATTTGAGTTTTGCCATGCATTATCAAAACATCATTAATAGATATTCTTTTATCTTTTAAATATTTCTTTAATTGACTTCTAGAGGCAATTCCGGCATTACTTAGAAACTTGTCTACGCGCATTTTTCTTTGTATCTATTTTCTTATTTTCTTCACTTAATTCTTTATGTTTACGGTTATATAAAGTTAAAGCATAACTTCCGATGAATCCACCTACTAAGAGGAACGCCGCTAACATATATTCCCACCATTTAATACCTTTTTGATAATAAGCAATAATATCGTGGTTATAGTATAAGGAGAAGATACCTCCTATAACTAAACCAATAATCCATATAAATGTAGCGGTTCTAAATTTCGCTAACAAAACTCTCATTATTTTAGAGAACGCTAACATACCAAGTAAGACTCCAACTGCCATACATGCTAATACACCAATTGCTGGACCTAAGTTTTGTCCACCTTTAAATATTCCTAATATCTGAGTGTAGAATCCTAATACTAATAACATCATCGATCCTGATATACCTGGCACAACAATACCTGCCGCAGCAACAAATCCAACAGGAATAATAATTAAATATAATTTCTTATCTATTGAAGGAGAGAATAAATGAGAAACATCTAATCCACAATGATAAGAAAGAATACCAAATAACGCTCCACAACCAATAGCAAGAATTAAATATATCCAATATCTTTTCTTAATCTTATCTCCTTTAATATTATCAACAACATCAGGAATACTTCCGATAACACAACCCGCAAATAAGGAGACCATTGCAAATAAAATATGTTCACTTGCTAAGTGTAATGGAACCCATGCTGCCACCATTGCAATTGCTACACCAATAGCAATAGGAATAAGAGTAATAATAGATCTCTTAAAGTCTTTAAAAATATTTGCAATCGCTTCTGTCATCTTATCGTATATCTTAGTAATTAATGCGATTGTACCTGCACTTACACCTGGAATTAAAATAGCGACACCTATTCCCATAGATTTAAGTGCATCAAATATTTTGTCTTTAAATTTAATAAAAAACTTTTTCATAACTTAAATAGTTTATACTATTTTTATATCTTATGAAAACGATAATCTATTATTCCTCTAAATGTGGACATACTAAGAATTATGCTGAGTCACTTTCTAATAGAATTGTCTGTGATTATCTTGATTATAAAAAGATGAAAGTTAAAAAGATGATGGAATATGACACGATTATTTTTATGTCATCTTTAATGAATAATAAGATTAGACACGTTGAGAAATTTTTAAAGTTATATAAAAAAATAAAAGATAAAAATTTAATCATTGTCGCAGTAGGAATGCAACCATCAACTCCTGACAGAAGACAAAGCATAATTACTATTAATTTATTAGATGACTATCATATTAGATTATATGAATTAGTTGGAGGATTCGATGCTAATAAATTATCCTGGCCATTAAGGAAAATAATGTCTTTAGGACTAAAAGCTGCAGCGAAAAAAGAACCATTAATAAAACAAAATATGTCTCAAGCGACATCTATTCTTACTCATCCAATTGAGTATAATGATATTAATGGTATTGAGCGCATCATGGAGACAATCCATAAACTAGAAAGAGAAAGTAAAATTGTATGAAACTAATAGTAGGACTAGGAAACATCGGTAAAGAATATCAACACACTCGTCATAACATGGGTTTTGATACTATTGATTTACTCGCTGATGAATTAGATATCAAAATAAATAAAACCGATTTTAAAGGAACTTATGGTAAGAAAGATGATATTTGTTTATTAAAGCCATCTACTTTAATGAACTTATCAGGTGAATCAGTAAGAGAGATAATGAAGTTCTTTAAAATCGATATCAATGATATTTTAGTTATTAGTGATGATATGGCTCTTCCTGTTGGTAAGATTAGATTAAGAGAATCTGGCTCTAGTGGTGGACATAAAGGTTTACAAAATATCATTGATAATTTATCAAGCGATAAATATAAAAGAATTCGTATTGGAATTGGCGAACCAAAATATAATACGATTGATTTTGTTTTATCTAAACCAAGTAAAGAAGAATTACCTTTAATATTAGAAGCGCAGAAGAAAGCGAAAGACGCGATTTTAGATTATTTAAAATTTGATTTTCATCATGCGATGAGCAAATTTAACTAAATTATTTTTTATAAATTTTATCGAAGCAAATCATTAGATTTTTACAAACATTTTTTAAATCGTTTTGGTTCTTTGATTTGAGGATAAAATCAGTGATATTCGCGTATTTTTCATTAGGGAAACTAATGTTTGTATTATTTTTAAATTCTTCGATAAAACCTTTTTGTTCTATATCAAAATAAGAGTCAGAAATAAATTTTCTTAACACTTCTTGAGACTTATATATATTAATAAAGTCTTTATAGGTGACTTTGTTATCTCCAAAGTCTTTTACATATTGATATACGTTCCACATATATTAATAGTATAACAAATAAATGAGATAATTTTGGTACACGATCATTATTAATTATATTAATAGGATATAATATGTATTAAAGAGGAGATTATTATGAGCACTATTGTATGTAAAAAATGTGGAAATGTTATCGAATTAAACAATGATGAGGCAGAGAAAGAAATTGCTCGTCGTGTAGCGTTAAGAGAAAAAGAATTACAAACTTTAATTGAGACAAAAGCTAATGCAAAAGCAAAAGAATTAGAGAATAAAATTATTAATTTACAAAATGAACGTGACAATTTAATTAAGAATAAAACATTAGAGTTAAAGAACTCTTATGATGCTGAAATAATTAATTTAAAGAGTCAGTTAAAAAATAAAGATCAAGAAAAAGAAACAGAGAAATTGCAACTTGAAAAGAAATATAACGAGAGTGTTATTAAACTAAGAGAAGATTTATCTAAGGCAGAATCTGAAAAGCAATTAGCAGTGGAAGAAGCACTTCATAAACAAGCGAATACATTTAGAAACGAAAAAGATAAATTACTTGATGAAATCAAGAGTTATAAAGATTTTAAATCTAGATTAACTGTTAAAAATATTGGCGAATCATTAGAACAATATTGTGAGAATCAATTTAATTCTCAAAGAATGACTGCGTATCCAAATGCATACTTTGAAAAGGATAATGATCTAACTGTTAATAAGCAAAAAGGCGATTTTATCTTCCGCGATTATGTTGTTGATGGAGACAAAAAAACTGAAATAATATCAATCATGTTTGATATGAAAAACGAAAGTGATGATTCAACTACCAAACATAAAAACGAAGAGTTTTTTAAGAAGTTAGATTCGGATAGAAAAGCTAAGAAATGCGAATACGCTGTATTAGTTACAACGTTAGAAGCTGATAATAATTTATATACTGGAATTACTGATGTTAGCTATAAATTTCCAAAAATGTATGTTGTAAGACCTCAATGTTTTATGGCAATCATCAGCCTACTTAGAAATGCAGCATTAAAAGCTCAAACAACAAAATTAGAACTTGAAGAATATAAGAAGCAAAATGTAGATGTCACTAATTTTGAAACAAAGTTAGGCGAGTTTAAAGATGGATTCTTAAGAAATATGAATTTATCCGCAGGACATTTTAATGATGCAATTAAAGGTATTGACGATACAATCAAAAAACTTGAAAAAACTAAGAAAGATTTACAAGACAGTATGTCTCAATTAAACACTGCAAATAATAAGGTCCAAAGTTTAACAATGCGCAAACTTTTATGGAATAGTCCTTCCTTAGCCGCTAAATTAAAAGCCGATAAAAGCGAAGAATAAACCGCTTTCAAACTTTTTAAGTGGTTATTCTTATTAATAAGAATATAATATTCATAAAATAAAAAATATTTTTGGAGAGGTATTTTTATGCTTAAGAGAGTTAAATTAATTAGTCTTACTGCTAACGAAGCTTTAACTAAGGAAATTTCAAGAAGACTAGGAGTCCCAATTATTGATTCAAAAGTCTTGCATTTCGCTGATGGTGAAATTTTGTTTGATAGTAATGAGACATTCCGTGGAGATGATGTTTATATTATTCAATCAACATGCACTCCTGCTACTGAAAGATTAATGGAAGTATTAATTTGTATTGATGCTTGTAAGAGAGCCAGTGCAAGAAGTATCAACTGTGTTATTCCTTATTATGGATATGCACGTCAAGAAAGAAAAGCTAAACCACGTCAACCAATTAGTGCTCGTTTAGTTGCTGATTTATTAACTGTTGCAGGTGCTAATAGAGTTATCTGTATGGATTTACATGCACCACAAATTCAAGGATTCTTTAATATTCCTGTTGATGATATTTCTGCTATTAATATTTTCTATAATTACTTTGCAAAATTAAATTTAAAGAATGTTGCTTGTGTATCTCCTGATCATGGTGGAGTTACTCGTGCTTCAAGATTAGCAAGTAAATTAAATGCTTCTCTAGTTATTATTGATAAAAGACGTACAAGACCAAATGTTTCTGAGATTGTCGCTATCGTTGGTAATGTCAGAAATAAAAACTGCATTATTGTCGATGATATTGCTGATACATGCGGAACACTATGCCATGCTGCTGATAAATTAAAAGAGTTAGGAGCAAAGAAAGTTTATGCTGCTATTACTCATGGTATTATCTCTGGTAATGCTATTAAGAATATCTGCGAATCAAAAGGTTTAGATGAAATGATTATAACTGATACAATTCCATTACCAAAAGAAAAGAAATGCGACAAAATTAAAGTCTTATCAGTCGCTCCATTATTAAGTAATGTCATTAGATCAATTGTCGAAGGTAAATCATTATCAACCACCTTACGTCAATTCTCTCATGATAAGAAATAATTAATAAATTTAGTTATTAAATTAAACGCTTCTAGCAAATTAATTAGAAGCGTTTTTGTTTCATTAACTTTGTTAATTAATATTTTTGTGTTATATTACTTACTCAGTAAGGAGGTTATTTACGAATACTAACTTACTAGATGTAATTAGTAAAAATCCATCTATCCCCCCTCTAATTTCGAAAAGAGGGATTTTCGTGGTGGATGATACTTTAGGAGTATCTTTACTAGTTGCTACTTCTTACATTAATAAAAAAGAAAATATATTAGTATTAGCGAATAATTTATATAATGCACAAAGAATAGCTAATTTATTATCTTCGTTAGTTGGAAATGATGAAGTAGTTTTATTTCCTTCTGATGAATTAATAAGAGCGGAAACTTTGGCATCTTCTAAAGAATTTACTAGTCAGAGATTATATGCATTATCTTTAATAAATAATAAGAGTAAGAAGATTGTAATCGCGCATCCTGCCAGTGTTTTACGTTATTTACCAGATCCAGCTTTATTTAATTCTTTATCTTTGTATTTAAAGGTTGGAGATGTAATTGATATAAATGAACTAGTTAAGAAATTAACCTTAAGTGGATATTACCGCGTTAATAGAATTGATAAGTCTTTAGAGTTCGCTAGACGAGGAGATATAGTCGATATTTATTCTATTAACTATGATCTTCCTATAAGAATATCTTTCTTTGATGATGAAATAGAATCTATATCATTCTTTGATGTCGCATCTCAAGAGAGTGTTAAGAAAATAGACAACATAAAAATATTGCCTGCAAGTGATATGTTATTTTCTTCTGAAGATAAACAATTAATAAAAGATAAATTATTAAATCAAGCTAAGTTAGATCAAGATTTAGTAAAAGATAATTATGAAAATTTAATGTTTAGTTTAGAGGAAGTAATTAATGGATTTGAGAATCAAAGTAACAGTGATAAATTATATAAATATTTTTCATATTTAAATGATAATAACTTTACATTAATTGATTACTTTAAACCTTCAATGATAATAACCGCAAACAGAGAACAATTCGATGTTTCATCAAATTTATTAATTAAAGAATCAAAAGATTATTTAGATGATTTATTTAAAGAAGGTAGATGTATTTCTCATCTAGAAATGTTTATTAATCCAGAGAAGATTTTGAATAACAAAATAGTTATCAATTGTAAAAAATATAAAGAGAGAAGTACTGATATTGAATTTAAAGTTCGCCCAATAATTAATGAAGGTTCAAATATAAACGCAACAATACTAAGTTATATCGAAACTAATAACAAAGTTTTATTTGCCTTATCTAACCCATCTCAATTAGAAAACGTAAAAAATATTTTAGAAGAATTAAAGATTGATTATGAAAATGTTGATGGTTTAAATTTGCCTAAATCAAAAGTTGGTTTAACCATCTTTTCTTTAAATGAAGGGTTTGAATTATTAGATGAAAAAATTGCGGTAATCACATCAAAAGAATTATTTAATTTTCATTCAAGAAATTCTTCGTTTGCATCTAGATTTAAAGAAGGAAATATTTTACATTCTTATCAAGATTTAAATCCAGGTGATTATGTTGTTCATGAGTACAATGGTATAGGAAAATTCGTAGATATTGAGACTATTGAGGTTGATGGAGTACATAGAGATTTCATGCATATTATGTATGCAGGTGGTGACAAATTGTTTGTCCCATTAAATCAATTTAGATTGATAAGAAAATATAGTGGTAGAGAAGGATTTACTCCTAAGCTTTCTTCATTAAATGGAACAGCGTGGAATAAGAGCAAAGAAAAAATAAAAGAACGTTTAAACGAACTAACGGAAAGATTATCTAATTTATATAAAGATAGAGCGTCAATAGGAGGATATGCATTCCCTAAAGATGATGAATTTCAAACTAAGTTTAATAATGAATTCTCATATAAATTAACTGATGATCAAGAACAAGCTTATAGAGAAATAAGAGACGATATGGAGAAACCATATCCAATGGATAGACTCTTATGCGGTGATGTTGGATTTGGTAAAACTGAAGTTGCTTTTAGAGCAATATTTAAATGCATCAATTCAGGCAAGCAAGCCGCATTATTATGTCCTACAACTCTATTATGTCGTCAACATTATGAATTGGCTAAAGTACGTTTTGCTTCATTCGGAGTTAAAATAGCAGTATTTTCGCGATTAATTCCATTAAAAGAGCAACGCAAATATATAAAAGAAATAAAAGAAGGAACAATCCATTTAGTTATCGGTACACATCGATTATTAAGTAAAGAAATAGAGTTTAATAATTTAGGTTTATTAGTAGTGGACGAAGAACAAAGATTTGGAGTTGAACAAAAAGAAAGAATAAAAGAAATTAAGAAAGATGTAGATGTTTTAAGTTTAAGTGCAACGCCAATTCCTAGAACTCTACAAATGTCATTAGTAGGTATTAGATCTTTGAGTCAAATTAATACCGCTCCAAGATTAAGAAACGCAATTCAAACATATGTTACAGCATATTCAGAAACTATTATTAAAGAATTAATTGAAAGAGAATTATCTCGCGAAGGACAAATATTTTATTTGCATAATAACGTTGGGACTATTTATGAAAAAGCTTCTAGATTAAAGAAGATGATTCCATTAGCCAACGTTGGAGTTGTTCACGGCAAAATGGATAGAAATGAAATAGAAGAAGTAATGTTAAAGTTTTATTCTGGTGAAATAAATTTATTAGTCGCAACTTCCATAATTGAAAATGGATTAGATGTTCCTAACGCAAATATGATTATCGTTGAAAACGCTGATACATTCGGACTTTCACAACTTTATCAAATTAAAGGAAGAGTTGGTAGAAGTGATCGAATTGCTTATGCATATTTATTATTTAACGAACATAAAATATTAAATCAAGACGCGCAAAAAAGATTAAAAGCAATCCAAGAATTTGCAGAGCTAGGATCAGGTTATAAGATTGCACAACGCGATTTAATGATAAGAGGAGCAGGAGATATTTTAGGCAAAGAACAAGCTGGATTTATTGATACTGTTGGAATGGATTTATATATTAAATTATTAAACGAAGCAGTGAATAAACATAATCAAGAAATTATTATTGATCATAAACCAAATAAACTTTTATCTATCGATGCTTATATCCCTAATACATATATAAAAGAAGAAGAGAAAGTAGAAATTTATCAGACTATTGAAAACGCTAAAGATGTTAAAGAAGTAAATAAAATTAAACACAAATTAAGAGATATATATGGAAGAATTCCTTTAGAAGTTAATAATTTATTAATTAAGAAAAAGATTGATATTAACACTGAATCAGGTGAATTTAGAACTATAAGAGAAGTAGATAATAAGTTAATTATTTTACTATCTGAAAGTTTCTGCGAGAAAAAAGGAATCGCTGTTAAACTCTTTGATATTTTGTATGATTACATGGATAAGGTTAAAATATCTTATCTTAAAAAAGAATTAAGATTAGAAATAATTAAAGAAGGATTATGGTTAAACGATCTTGATGAAATAACTAACAAGATACATAAACTATATTTATCGGAGAAATAGAATGCGAATAGATAAATACTTAAAATTAACAAGATTAATCAAAAGAAGAAGCGTCGCTAAAGTTTTAATCGATGAAGGTAATATTTTTATTAATAATAAAATTGCTAAGCCGTCTACCGAAGTTAATATTGGAGATCGCATCTCTTTAAAATTAGGGTTAAGAATAATTGAAATAGAAGTTATCGAATGTAAAGATAATATCGATAAAACAGATTCGAAATCTTTATATAAAATCATATCTCAGAAAATAACTACGAAATAACCATTAGGTAAAATTGTAGTTAAAATAGAACTATAGTAGATTTTCTTTTATAAAAAGAAAGAGCAAAATATTAAGTACTAATAAAGCAAGAATGATATACTATCATTAATCGTTTATAGGAGACTCGTATGGCAAAAAATTTAATAAAACTAGTTAACAGACACAACGAAACTCTTTATGGTTATGCATGGACAACTAAGAAACCAAAAGCTAACATAATGATTTTTACTGGCATGCAAGAAACTGCAGAAAGATACGACGATTTTGCTAATTATTTAAATGCTAATAATTTTGATGTTTACTGCATTGATCACTATGGTCAAGGCTTGAATATTAAAGACGGAGACGTTCGTGGAATTTGGCCTAATAACGGATTTTCACGTACTGTAAAAACATTTGCAGAACTAGATGATAAACTTCAAAAAACCGGTTTACCAGTTTATATTTTTGCTCACTCAATGGGTTCCTTCATGGCACAAGATTATATGCAACGCTTTGCTCAAAAAGTAAAGAAAGTTGTCTTATGCGGAACTGATTATCCAAATCCTGCTGTTATGGCCTTTGCACATACTCTTGCTAGAATGATGGTCAACGATGAAAAACGCGATTTACCAAATGAGAAACTTGCTAAATTAGTGACTGGAGCATTCTCGAAGAAAGTTAAAAATAGAAGAACTGATTTTGATTGGTTAAGCTACAACCAAGCTAATGTTGATAAATATATCGCAGATCCAAAATGCGGGTTTATCGCAACAGGTGGATTCTACAAAGATTTCTTAAAAGGCATGAAGACTATTTGTAAGAAAAAATATTTAAATAACATTCGTAGAAGTGAATCAGTTTTAATTATCGCTGGAGAGGAAGATCCAGTAGGCCACATGGGAAAAGGTCCAACAAAACTATATAAGAAATATCGTTCTTTAGGACTTACAGATGTTACATTAAAACTATACAAACACATGCGTCACGAAATATTAAATGAAATAAATAATAAAATGGTTTATAAGGAGATTGTAGATTTTTACAATAAATAATTATGGCCCGTTTTAACTACAAATTTAATCCTAATAAAACATACATATTAGCGTGTTCATTTGGTCCAGATTCAATGGCGTTATTTGACATGCTTTATCAACATAAAGCGAAATTTGTAGTTTGCTTTGTTAACTATCACAAGAGAAAAGAATCTGATATTGAACAAAAGAATATTACCGCTTATTGTAAAAAGCTTGGAGTGAAATTAGAAGTCCTTGATACTAAAGGAATGAAAGTAAAAGGAAACTTCCAAGAATGGGCGAGAGAAGCGCGTTATGATTTCTTCCAAAAGATTTATAAAAAATATAAAGCTGCAGGAGTATTTGTCGCGCATCAACAAGATGATTTAATTGAAACATTCTTAATGCAAAAGATGCGTAAAGCGCATGTTAAAGAATATGGTATGAATGAAATTTCTATGCTTAGAGACATGATTGTTATACGTCCATTACTTATGTATACAAAAGAAGATTTATTACAATACTGCAATCACCATTTAGTCCCATATTCAATCGATATGTCGAACTTTGAAACTAAATATTTAAGAAATAAAATTAGAAAAGAAGTTATTAATCACTTAAGTGAAATTGATAGAGAAAATATCTTAAGAGAAATTAATGATTTAAATAGAGAACAACAAGAATTTGTCGAAAGTATTGAATCAAAAATTAGAATCGCGAATGAATTAGAGATTCGTGAAATTATCGCTTTAGATAAAGATGAATTTGCGGAAGTAATAATTAGATTTATTAATGAGAACTCACCAAAGCATGTTGATATTTCTACCGGAAGAATTCAAGAGATAAGAAAATTATGTTTATCGCAAACTCCTAACATTTCTATGCCTTTAACTGAAGGCGTTGAATTAGTTAAAGAATATGACATCTTAACTCTCGGAATAAAAGAAAATGATAATTTTAAACCATATTCGTATATACTTAAACAACCAGGTAAATTATCAACGCCTGAGTTTGATGTTGATTTCACTAATGGCGCGGACGAAAGAAAAATATATGCTAAGCATTATCCAATAACTATTCGTTCACCTAAACCAGATGATATAGTAGAAATCGGACATCACATGTGCGAATTAAGAAGAGTATTTATAGATTGGAAGGTACCAACAAAGTATCGTAAAGTCTGGCCAATCTTCTGTGATAAAAATGGAAAAGTAATATACGTTCCAAGATATCGCAAAACATTCATAGATAATCATCAATCAAAATTCGTTATTAAATTTACAAATACAAAGGAGATAAAAAACAATGGCTGAAAATAACAAACAACCTGTAAACCCAGAACAAAGAAAGAAAACGTTATTAGGATTTCTTCCTTACATTTTAATTATCTTTGCTATTGCGGGATTAACAGTATTATTAACAAGAGGCTTATGGAATAGAGTCGAAGTTTGGAGTCAAGATGAGCTTGATAAAACATTAGTAATTAGTGCGGATCCAAACGAGGAAAATACACAAATTAGAAGTGTAACCTGTAAATCAAATACTAGAGTTACAGTCATTTCTGGTGTTTATAGAAATGTCTCAGAAAATAAATTATATACATTCCAATGCACAGTTGATTTTGATAGATTCTCAAACCCTTATGTTGTTGATGAAGGCATCTTTCATTCATCGCTTACTTATAAAGTAGATAATGTTACTTATCACAAATCTTATCAAACCTTATTTGAAAATAAGATTATAGAATATAAGGACAAACATAAAGATGAGGATAAGGATGGCAAAGTCTATTTCATTACCGGCAATGCTTATCAAGTAAGCTGGTGGGATACATGGGGACCAACCATTGTAATGTTAATCGTTACAGTCTTAATTGCATTCTTCTTATTCTCTAGATTATCATCCGCTGTTGGAGGTGCTAACTCCAAAGCATTAAGCTTTAATCAATCACGCGCAAAGCGTGTTGAAAAATCTACAGTCCGCTTTAAAGATGTCGCTGGATGCGATGAAGAAAAAGCGGAAATGGAAGAAGTTGTCCAATACTTAAAAGAACCTGGAAAATTCTCTCGCTTAGGTGCAAAATTACCAAAAGGTATATTACTTGTTGGTCCACCAGGAACTGGTAAAACTTTATTAGCAAAAGCTGTTGCTGGTGAAGCAGGTGTTCCATTCTATTCTATTTCTGGTTCTGATTTTGTTGAAATGTTCGTTGGTGTTGGTGCTGGACGTGTTAGAGATATGTTTAAAACCGCTAAACAAAACGCTCCATGCTTAGTCTTTATAGATGAAATTGATGCTGTTGGTAGACAAAGAGGCGCAGGTTTAGGTGGTGGTAACGATGAACGTGAACAAACCCTTAACCAATTACTCGTTGAAATGGATGGCTTCGCTGATAACTCTGGAATCATAGTTGTAGCTGCTACTAACCGTGATGACGTTCTTGATCCAGCCTTATTAAGAGCAGGACGTTTCGATAGACAAATAACTGTTTCATTACCTGATATGAAAGGTCGTGAAGAGATCTTTAAAGTTCATAGTAGAAATAAAAAGATTGATCCTTCAATTGACTTTGAAGCTTTAGCTAAACGTACAGTTGGATTCTCTGGTGCGGATATTGAATCTATCATGAATGATGCTGCTATCTTAGCAGTTCGTGAAAATAGAGAAGTAATCGTTTTATCAGATATTGATGAAGCTATTGATAGAAGAATTGCTGGACCAGCAAAGAAATCTAAATCAATGACTGATATCGAAAGAAAGACTGTTGCTTATCATGAAGCTGGTCATGCTATTATAGGTCTTACTTTACCTGAATCTGATAAAGTTCAAAAGATTACAATCATCCCACGTGGACAAACTGGTGGTCACGTCTTAATGACTCCTGAAAAAGATAGATTTATCTTAACTAAAAAAGAATTATTCGCTCGTATCGTTGGATACTTAGGCGGACGTAGTTCAGAAGAAATATTCTTTAAGGATATATCTACAGGTGCTCATAACGATATTGAAGTCGCAACTCATATTGCTAGATTAATGGTTACTGAATACGGTATGTCTGAACTAGGACCTATTCAATATGAAAAACAAACTGGATCAGTCTTCTTAGGAAGAGACTACACTAACTCACAAAAGAACTTCTCTGCTGAAGTTGCTATTAAGATTGATAACGCAGTTAGAAAGATTATTGAAGATGCTCATAACGAAGCAAAACGCATTATTAAAACAAGAGAAAAAGATGTTAAATTAATCGCTAAAACTTTATTAGAGCATGAATCAATCACTGCAGAACAAATCGATTACTTATTAAAGAATGGTAAATTACCAAAACCTAAAAAAGTAAAACTACCTAAACCAGTTGAGACTCCTGTAACTCCTAACGGAAATAAACCAGAAGAAGTTAAAGCTCCTGAAACTAAAGTAGAAGAAACTCCAAAAGTTGATCCAAGCAAACTTCCTAATGATGAGAAACCAATTCTCCCAAGTAACGACGATTCTAAAAAAGAATAATGTGGAAGATAGGTAACATCAAATTTAATTCTAAAGTAGTGCTCGCCCCAATGGCGGGCATTACTTCTTTAAGCTACCGTGAATTCAATAAAGGATTCGGGGTAGCTTATTCAGTATCGGAAATGATTTCCGATGCAGGATTAATGCATCGCAATAAAAAGACTATTGAGTATTTAAAGACGTCTAAATTAGATCGTCCAGTTGCTTTACAATTATTTGGACACGATATTGATGTAACACTTAATGCGATAGATTTTATTAATAATGAATTAAAGATTGATTACGATATTTTAGATATTAATTTAGGATGTCCAGTCCCTAAAGTAGTGGACTCTAATTCAGGATCAGCGTGGTTAAAGAAACCAAATGAATTATATAAATATATTAAAAGTATTGTTAAGCACTCTCCTAAACCTGTAACAGTCAAGATTAGATTAGGATTCACTAATAAAACTATTAATGTATTTGAAGTATGTAAATTAATGGAAAAAGCTGGAGTAGCGGCAATTGCAATACACGCTAGAACTAGAGAAGAATATTATTCAGGTCATCCGCATTTTGATTTAATAAAAGATTTAGGTAAACAATTAAAAATACCTTTAATAATATCTGGAAATATATTTACTTTAGATGATGCTATTAAAGCTATAAAGATTACTAAAGCTAAAGCTGTTATGGTTGCCAGAGGATCAATAGGTAATCCAACATTAATTAAACAAATTGATACTTATTATAAAACTAAGAAAAGAATTAAAGATGCTACTCAAACTCAACAAATTAATTATTGTCGTAAACTTGCGAAGATGATGATTAAAGAAAAAGGTGAAAGAACTGCCATTACTAATTTAAGAGCAATCGCACCTAAATTCTTTACTAAGTTTAAAGATGCTAAAAAGATTAGATGTGAGATTTCTCAAACTATTAAAAATTATAAAGATTTAGATGAGATTTTAGATAATCTTAATAAATAGATAACAATTTTATGGAAAAAATGATAATATAAATGTGTAGCAAGTGCTACATATGAGGACCGGGTGAAGCCTCTAAAACAGCTCGACTTTTAAAATATGAGGACCGGGTGAAGCCTCTAAAACAGCTCGATATTTAATAGAGGATCTCCACGATCCTCTTTTTTTGTTAAAATAAGGTCATGCTTAAACTTTACGATATTGATTTTAATTATGTTAATTATCTGAGAATGTTTGATAAAAATATTGCAGATCCAAAAGAAAATGCAAGATTTGGCAGAAAATATATTGGTGTTATTTTAAATTTTAACAACTATAAATATTTTGCGCCTTTAACTTCGAAAGTATGGAAATATAATGATGTAAACGGTCAAATACAATATGTGCTAGACAATAACGGAAATAAAATTCTAAAGAATCGTTTTTCTGAAATATATATTAAAAATAGAAACGGTGAATACATCGCTGCAGTGAAAATTAATAATATGTTCCCGCTTCCTAAAGGTAAAGAACATTTAGTGTCCAATGTTTTAAACATATCAACTTATCAAAATTCATTAAATACCGAAGAAAGAAAGTATGCTGCACTCTTGCTTGATGAAAGCAACTATATTAATTTAAATGAAATTGAAGCTAAGATACTTTCTATGGCAAATAAATTTCATCGTGATTATAGATTTAATAATGTGATTAAATCAGTATCTTGTGATTTTAAATTGTTAGAAGTCAAAAGTGATGAATATTTTAATAATATAAAAAATTAATATTTAATTTTTAATGCTTAAATAATTAAAAAATTATAGAATTATACTTAGTTTGGAGATTTACTATGGAAGAAAATAATCAAATGAGTTTAACTGACCAAGAAAAAGTAAGAAGAGATAAACTCGCTAAATATAAAGAATTAGGAGTAGATCCTTTTGGTCATAAATTTAATCGTACACATTTAATTAGTGAGGCTCGTAAATTATCTGAAGGAAAGACTAACGAGCAATTAGAGGCTAATCCAGTTTATGTTACATTAGCGGGAAGAATAAATGCTATTCGTAGAATGGGTAAAGCATCATTTATTAATATTCAAGATAAGACCGGAAAAATTCAAGGATATATTGGATTAGGTATTGTCTCAGAAGGAGAGTATAACTTATTTAAACTTGCAGATATTGGCGATATCATCGGTATGTATGGAAGACTTATGTTAACCCGTACAGGTGAATTAACATGTCGCGTTGAGAAATACACGCACTTAACTAAATCTCTAAGACCATTCCCAGAGAAATATCATGGATTAACTGACGTTGAAGAAAGATATAGACATAGATATGTTGATTTAATTGTTAATGAGAATGCAAAAAAGAACGCAATTATGAGACCTAAGATTATTAGAGAAATACAAAAGTATTGTGATAATCTTGGATTTATTGAAGTAGAAACTTCTGTTCTATCTCCTATCTTAGGTGGAGCGAATGCTCGTCCATTTATCACTCATCACAATACTTTAGATAAAGATTTCTATTTAAGAATTGCTACTGAATTACCATTAAAGAAATTATTAGTAGGTGGACTAGAAAGAGTCTATGAAATAGGTAGATTATTTAGAAATGAAGGTATGGATACTACTCATAATCCTGAATTCACTACTATTGAGTTATATCAAGCTTATGGTGATTTACAAGATATGAGAGAATTCGCTGAAGGATTAATTAGAACTGTTGCTAAAAACGTAACAGGATCAACAACTTTAACTTATGATGATAAGACTATTGATGTTGGTAAACCATTTAGATGGGTATCAATGGCAGAGTTAGTTAAAGAAGCAACTGGAGAAGACTTCACTAAAGAAATGAGTCTAGATGAAGCTAAAGCAATTGCTAAGAAACATAATGTTCCAGTAGATAAATTAATTGTTTCTCCAGGACAAATAATGAATTTATTCTTTGAAACATTCTGTGAAGAAAAATTAATTCAACCAACATTCGTTCATACTTATCCAATCGAAGTATCTCCATTAACTAAAAAGAGTAAAGATCCTCGCTTTGTTGAAAGATTTGAATTATTTATTGATGGTCATGAAATGGCGAATGCTTATACAGAGCTTAATGATCCAATAGATCAAAAAGAAAGATTTGTTGAGCAATTAAAAGCTAAAGAAAGAGGCGATGATGAAGCTAATGAAATGGATTTAGATTTCTTAGAAGCTCTTGAATATGGTATGCCTCCTGCAGGTGGAATCGGAATCGGTATTGATAGATTAGTAATGTTAATGTGTAATGAAAAGAGCATCAGAGAAGTTATTCTCTTCCCAACTATGAAGGATAGAAAATAATGAAACTACATGAAGCTTTATTAAAAAGAAGAAGTTGTCGTAAATACTTAAATAAAGAAGTATCTGATAAAGATATTAAAACAATCTTAGAAGCCGCGATGGCCGCGCCATCAGCAATTAATAAACAACCATGGGAATTCCATATTATTAAAAATAAAGAATTGCAGAGTAAAATTAAAGCTATTGCTCCTGCCTGGGATCGCAATTCTAGTTTATTAATTGTCGTTGCCGGAAATAAAAATAATTTTATTGAAGGACGCGAAGATTTTTGGTTAGAAGATTGTGGGGCAGCAGTGGAGAATATGCTACTTGAAGCTACTAACTTAGGACTTGGATCTTTATGGTGTGGAGTCTATCCAGGAAAAGAAAGAATGGATAAATTAAGTGAATTAATTGACTTACCAAAAAATGAAATACCATATGCATTAATTCATTTTGGATATATGGATGAAAAATTAGAGTCTAGAACTCAATATATAGAATCTAAAGTTCATTATATTAAATAAGGATTACATATGAAATTAGAAGGCTTATATGGTGTTTATCATTTAATTTATTTAATAGTTTCTTTAGGCATAACAATAGGGGCTTTAATTTTAATTAAAAAGAAAGTTACTAAAAAAGAAACATTAAGAATTATTTTTAAAGTCACTGCTGCACTTTTGTTAATAGCAATTATCACTAATAGAATTTCAACTACATATTATAGGATTTACGTTACTAAAACTAGTAATACTTGGTGGGGAATATTTCCTGATTCAATTTGTGGAGCATCTTCTTTGCTTCTTTCGATATCGGTATTGATTTCTTCTAAAAAGAATAATCCTATATATTATTTCGTTGTTTATTTAGGCTTTCTCGGTGCTATTATTACAGTATTTTATCCAGACTTTTTAACAGATCAATCATTTAGTTTATTAAATAGTTGGACAGGATTATTGCATCATTCAATTATGCTATTCTTGGTCTTACTTATTGTTACTGAAGGTTATCTTACTCCATCGTTAAAGAAAGTATATATTGCCGCGATTGGCTATATGTGTTTCATAATTTATGGTCTATTTAACATATCAATATTTAATATTCGTGATTCTATGAACATTAGATATCCGTTAGTCTCTAGTTTAAAAGTAATGACCTCGTGGTATATGGTTGGCATTATGTTTACTTTGTTTGTGTTAATAATTTCTTTAATTTATGAACATCGTCATAGCAAACATAAAAAGACAATATAAATTGATTGATTCTACATTTTACCGTAATCTCTAACATTGGTATTAGAGGTATAAAGTTCTCTTCCACAAAATCCGTACGCGAAACAAACGAAGTAAACGATATCTAAATATTCTTCAATGCAATTGATATTAATAGGATCTACTTTTTTACTTGGTTGTACTAATCTTTTAGTTCTAATCCAACTTATATTACCAATTAATGAATTTTTATATTTAATATCATATTGATCCTTGCCAGTCATAATGACTTGAATATTTAACATTTTGCAATAATCATCTATTGTTAAACGATCTGTTCTAAATGAGTATGGAGTCTTCATAAAATATGTATTATCTCCACCATAACCAGCAAATACTCTACCGATAATATGAGTAAAGGATTTATTAGTAATATAGTTATTAAAAGACACTTTTAAAGGAACAAAGAATGTTTTATTTAATTTATATGAATCATAAACAAGTTTATTGTTCTCATCAAATAACTTATATCTAATAATGCTTCTTTTAACTTGTTTAAAAACATATTTCTTCATAGGTTTATTCTTTACATCTAATTTAGGTTTACTCTTTAATTCTGGAATAGCATTCTTAAATACCATTACTTCAGCAGGAATATCTTCTTCTTCACTTATCCCTTTTTCTTTAAATTTTTTCTTCGCGAACTTTTCTCTTATTTTGGATGATATTGAAATATATAATCCAGGAACACCGATTACATAACAGAATGCTGTTGCTCCCCATAAAGCCGCCTTATCATCTGTTCCACCTGGAATAATTTTTAACGCTAATAAAGTAAAAAATACTCCTAGTCCTGTAACAAATCCAAATAAGATTACAAACGTTAATCCTCTATGTTTTTTCTTTGGTTCTTTATTCTCTTCCATGGTCATTAATCTCCTTATTGTCAAAATTAACCTATTTATTCTAAAGCATGTATAATAGAACTCCTAGTAAAAATTTTATTTTTATTAGTTACGTGGGGTCGTCTTGGTTTCGACAGGATGAGTCTAGGTAAGGAATACAGTAGTATTGTGGACTATAATCACTAACAGAAAATAACTGGCAAAAATTATTCTTTTGTGAATGCCACTCGTGGCAATGCACAACTCGCTCTTGCTTAATTTAGCCCTTAATTATTAGGCCGAACCTAGTTCGGAGAGCATGCCCCCTAAGGTTTAAGGAATCTCACGCTTAGGTCAGGTATCATAACAAGATTCTGTAGAGTGGGTAATGGTTATACATCTATCTCGAAACTAAATAACCTAGTATGAGAATTTCTTTCTAGTAGAGTAGCTCATATGAATTAAATACTAGGAAACTGTACATGTTCTTATGTGGGCCACCTTGGACGTGGGTTCAACTCCCATCGGCTCCACCAAAAAAGCAAAATAAAAACGTCGTGTGACGTTTTTTTATTTTAATTTATTTATTTTGCAGTTAAATAAATTGATAAAGCTAAAATTAAATTAACAACGCAGATACCTAAGAATATACAGCTAGCAATGAATCTAGCTTTATTAGCTTTTTCGTGTTTTAAGAAATAAATTAAATTATATATGAATCCTATTGATGAGATGATAAACATTGGAATAGCAATATAAACAATATAAGGCTTTAAAAATGTTTTTATTGCATCAGGTTGTTCAAGTGCTTTCTTAGCAACTTCAAAACCTTTAGAAAAGAACGATTGAACGCCTTTATTTATCCAAGCAAGTCCTGCAGTAACACAAGTAATAAATATAGCAACTAATACTAATACTGCGCCTAACATAAAACCTGCTAACGCTGAAAGAAACGGAGCAAATGCAATGAGTCCTAATGCAACAGTTAAAATAATTTGAATTATTAAAGTAATAGAACACCATTTACCAGGTTTACTAGTTCTAGCTTTAACAGCTTCGTTTTCTTTATTAAATTTAATTGCCATAACATCTCCTAATAATTATTATAACTTATTTCAACTTATTTTTATTTCGCTATTATCGTAATAAATTTTATAATCGTTCACATCTTGATCGAATAATGCATAGACAACATTAACAGTTTCAATTGTCTCTGTTTCTTTAATTCCTTCGTAATAGTATTTATCATCAACAGTTACCCATGATGATGCGAATCCGATTGAATTAATTCTATTCTTATCTTTTTTTGCGTATATAGAAGCATATTTGATATCTAATGTTTTCTTAGCGTCAAAACTAATCTCAACCGCATATTTAATTTCACTAGGATTCTCTCCATTTATTATTTGATAAGACACTAAATTATCGCGCTTATATATTTTGATGAAATTAAAGGCGCTGCAAGAAAATAAAAAGGGTAAGAATAATAAATGCTTAACCCTTTTTATAATTTTCATTATTAATTAATCATTCCCATTCAATGGTACCGTATGGTTTAGGAGTTATATCATAAACAACACGATTAATATTTTTAACTTCTTTTAAAATTCTATTTGTTATCTTCTTTAAGATTGGATATGGTATTTCTTCAATAGATGCACTCATAGCATCTTTAGTGTTAACTGCTCTAATAACACAAACATAGCCATATAATCTCTTACCATTAATAACTCCAGTAGATCTACCTTCTGGAACAATAGTAAAGTATTGCCAAACTTTTTGATCTAATTTAGCTTTATGGAATTCATCTCTTAATATGGCATCACTTTCTTTAAGTGCTTGTAATCTATCTAAGGTAATCGCACCTAAACATCTAACACCTAATCCTGGTCCTGGGAATGGTTGACGGAATACCATGTTTGATGGTAATCCTAATGCTAATCCAACTTGTCTTACTTCATCTTTAAAAAGTAA
The DNA here is from genome assembly GCA_002317145.1 of Caryophanales bacterium UBA1719. Classification (GTDB taxonomy): domain Bacteria; phylum Bacillota_I; class Bacilli_A; order RFN20; family CAG-826; genus UB1719. The sequence continues at coordinate 499 of DCIT01000003.1, read as the reverse complement.
TTTAACAGGTTCAACTAATTTAAAGTTAAGTTCTTTTGGTAATCCACCTACGTTATGATGGGCTTTAACTCCTTTAGACTCTAAGATATCTGGATATATTGTGCCTTGCGCTAAATAAGATATACCTTTAAGTTCTTTAGCTTTCTTCGCAAAGACATCAATAAAGACTTTACCAATTATCTTTCTTTTAGTTTCAGGATCATTAACACCTTTTAATTTTCCTAAGAATAATTTAGAGGCATCAACATAAATTAAATTAGCCTTTAAATTATTTCTAAATACTTTAATAACTTGTTCTGGTTCTCCTAATCTAAGTAATCCGTGATTAACATGGACACAGACTAAGTTTCTACCTATTGCTTTAATTAAGAGTGCAGCAACAACACTTGAGTCAACTCCTCCAGATAAAGCTAATAAGACTTTCTTCTTACCAACTTCTTTTCTGATGGACTTAACTTGTTCATCAATAAAAGCTTTCGCTAACTTTTGGTTAGTGATT
>DCIT01000033.1:4543-5229 GCA_002317145.1 Caryophanales bacterium UBA1719 | reverse complement strand
AATGGATTTAATTATGTAAAGATAGTTGTTTCATCTTCCTTTACATTAGAAAAAATTAAAGAATGGGTTAAATATAAAGTACCTGTTGATACTTATGGTGTTGGTTCAGCATTAGTAATAAATAATACAGTTGGATTCACAGGTGATCTAGTTAAACTTGATGGTAAACACGAAGCTAAAGTTGGTAGAAAAGAATATATAAATAAAAGGCTTAAACCTGTAAAACTATAATTAATTTTCATTCCGCTTACATTTAAATGTTATGTTTTTTCATTTATTCAATGAATTAGTATATAATGTAACTCCATGAATAATTTAAAAGACCGTGTAACGATATATGAAGTTGCTAAAGCTGCTGGAGTGTCTTTAGCGACAGTTTCTCGTGTTATTAATAATCAACATAATGTCACTCCAGAAACAGTAAAAAAAGTTAAAAATACTATCGAAAAATTAGGGTATAAACCTAGCGCCTTAGCGCAAGCTTTAGCGACGAATAAATCTACACATATCGGTGTAATTATTCCTAGCGCGAACTATGTTTATATTTCTAACTTATTATATGGATTAACTGAAGTCGCGAAAGAAAAGGGTTTTGTTATTTCTTTATTTGTTACATCTCATAATAAAGATGAAGCTAAAAGAATGATGGAAAAAGTTATTACTTCTCACGTTGATGGAGCGATCAT
>DCIT01000033.1:0-4442 GCA_002317145.1 Caryophanales bacterium UBA1719 | reverse complement strand
ATAGGATGTGTTTATTTTGGATATGAACATTTATTAAAGAAGATTGTCGCTAGTGTACTAACTAGGACATCTAATCAAAAACCTATAACATTTTTACATGTTGAAAATGGTGGAAGACTCCTTTCAAGAATGGAGAAAGCCTGCTTTGAAATGCATGAATTATTAAATAAAAAATGTTCTTCTATTAATATTGATGATTCATATACAAAAACATATGAATACTTTGTAAATTATTTCAAAAATAAAAAACAAAAAGGTTACTTTATTGCTTATCGCGATAGCATCGCTAAAGCAATAATTAATGCCGCCAAAGATAACAATTTAAAAGTCCCAGAAGATATTGAAGTTTTATCAATCATTGGAACTAAATATGCTCATATCATGTCACCTGCATTATCTAGCATGCATATTGATATGGTTGAAGTTGGTAAAAAAGCTACTACGATGTTATCGGATTTAATCAAACATAATTTAAAAGATAAAGCTTATAAATTTGAAAGTGTTTTTGTGAAAAGAGAATCAACTCTTTAATAAATATATAGTCTCCATCATCTAAAGATGATAAAATCTTATAGATGAGGTATAAGTACATGGATTATAACGAGAAAAACCGTGGCTGGATTGAAGTCATAGCCGGTCCTATGTTCGCGGGTAAAAGCGAAGAAATTTTAAGAAGAATAAGAAGATTAGAATACGCTAAGAAAAAGTATTTAGTATTTAAACCTGCTATAGATAATCGTTATTCCAAAACTGAAGTTGTATCTCATATTAAAAATAAAACTAAAGCTATTGCTATTAAAGATTCTAGTGAAATATTAAAACACATTAAATATAACACTGATGTCATTATCGTTGATGAAGCACAATTCTTAGATAACGGTGTAGTTGATATATGTGAAAAACTTGCTACCGAAGGTAGAAGAGTTATTGTTGGTGGATTAGACATGGACTTCCGTGGAGAACCATTTCCAATTATGGCGGAATTATTAGCAAGAGCAGAAGATGTCACTAAACTAACAGCAATATGTGTTAAATGTGGTGCACCCGCTACTCGTTCACAAAGAATAATAAATGGTAAACCTGCTAAATATAATGATCCAGTTGTCGTTGTCGGAGCATTTGAAACATATGAACCTAGATGTCGACACTGCCACGAGGTAATCAAAGATGAATCAAAATAATTTTGAGACTAAAAGTGGAATTGAAACATCGAAAATTTTAAATACTGATATTAACAAAGGATTATCCACTGAAGAAGCTGATAATCGCATTGCGAAATATGGTGAGAATAAATTAAAAGAAGCAAAAAAGAAATCAGTCATAAGAATATTCTTTGAACAAATGAATAATCCTATGATTTTTGTTTTATTTGCCGCAGTCTTGGTTACTTTAGCAATATCAATATATAACGTTGTTACTAAACAAGGTGAAGGTGAATGGGCGGATATCGCCATCATCTTAACTGTTATTATTCTTAACTCTGTTATTGGTACTATTCAAGAAGTCAAAGCCGATGCTTCATTAGAAGCATTGAAGAAGATGTCTTCTCCAATGGTTAATGTTTTACGTGATGGAAAAATTACAAAAATTAAATCAAGTGAATTAACCATTGGCGATATTGTTCTTCTTGAAGATGGCGATATTATTGGCGCAGACATGCGCTTATTAGAATCGCACAACTTAAAAGTTAATGAATCAGCATTAACTGGTGAATCCGTACCAGTAGAAAAAAATGCTGATATTGTTTTTAATAAAGAATTACCTATAGGTGATCGTATTAACATGGTTTATTCTTCAACTATCGTTACTTATGGTAGAGGTCGAGCAATAGTTACTAATATTGGAATGAATACTGAGATTGGTAAGATTGCGACATCCTTAACTGGTGGCGAAGAAGAATTAACTCCATTACAACAAGTATTAGAAAAATTATCTAAGTTCCTAGGAATATTAACACTGGGAATTGTTATAGCAGTCTTCTTAGTTAATATGATTTGGATAATCGTTGACCATCAAGCTGGCCAACCATTATCTTGGATTAATGCCATATTAGATGCTATTGCCTTAGCAGTTGCTGCTATCCCAGAAGGATTAGTAGCAGTTGTCACTATTGTTTTAGCAATAGGTGTTACACGCATGGTTAAAGCGAACACTATTGTTAGACAACTTCCTTCAGTTGAAACTTTAGGAAGTGTTAATGTTGTCTGTTCTGATAAAACAGGAACATTAACGCAAAACAAAATGACAGTAGTAAATTACTATGTCAATAATAAAAAATACGAAAACTTTATTAATAATAAAGAAGTAGATTTCTTAGCAACTGGTTTTGCGTTATGTTCAAATGCGACATTAAGTTTTGGTGATCCAACTGAAATTGCTTTAGTCGCCTTTGCCGACAAATTAAATTTAAAGAAAGAAGAATTAGAAAAGAAATATCCTCGTAGTGATGAATTACCTTTTGATAGTGATCGTAAGATGATGTCAACAAAGAATGGAGAATTTATTTTCACTAAAGGTTCTTTAGATTCGATTATTTCTAATTCTAAATTTATTTTAGAGAATGATAAGGTTAGAGAAATAACTAAGAAAGATATTGATAATATTTATAAAGTAAATGGCGAATATTCTAATAATGCTTTAAGAGTTTTAGCTTTAGCGTTTAAGAAAGAAAATAAGATTAAAGAAGATGATTTAATCTTTGTTGGATTAGTGGCAATGATTGATCCTCCAAGAAGTGAAGCTAAAGATGCAGTTAATAAATTAAAGACTGCGGGAATTAAGACGGTCATGATTACAGGAGACTATAAAGATACTGCCTTTGCTATAGCAAGACAATTAAATATTGCCTCTAATATTAATGAATGTATGTCTGGTTCAGAGATAGATAAATTATCTAAAGAAGAATTACAAGAAGCAGTGAAGACTCGTTCAGTATTTGCAAGAGTCTCTCCTCAAAATAAAGTAGATATTGTTAAAGCAATTAAGGCGAATGATTGTATTGTAGCAATGACTGGAGATGGTGTTAATGATGCTCCAAGTTTAAAGGGTGCAGATATTGGTATTGCTATGGGTATTACTGGTACTGATGTTGCTAAAGATGCAGCGGATATGGTTTTAACTGACGATAACTTTGCTTCAATAGAAAAAGCAGTTGAAGAAGGTAGAGGAATATTTGCGAATATTAAGAAAACAGTCTTATTCTTATTATCTTCAAATATCGCTGAAGTATTAGGAATGTTTATTATTATTTGTTTAGGATTCCCAACCCCATTTATTGCCATTCATTTACTTTGGATTAATTTAATTACTGATTCTACTCCAGCGATTGCATTAGGTATGGATCCTAAAGATCCTAATGTTATGAAAGAGAAACCAAGAAAGAAGAGTGATTCATTCTTCTCTAATGGTGGACTTAGAAGAACAATTGTTTATGGTGCAATTATTACTGTCGCAGTTATTATTGCTTACTTTATTCCTGCTTGGCGTGCTGGAGCATTTAGCTATGGAGATATTAAATCTTTATATGCTGAAGGTTCTGCTATTTTAAAAAGAGCACAAACAATGGCATTTACTACTTTAGCATTCTGTGAGTTATATCATATGTTAGGAATGTCTAATGTAGATAAATCGTTTATCCATATTTTTAAGAATAAAAATAAGATGATGTATTTTGCTTTCTTTGCTGGAGCGTTATTACAAGTATTTGTTATTGCTACTCCAGGAGTCACAACAATATTTAAAACTGTAACTCCAGAAGGTATTGAATGGTTATGGACTATCTTATTATCGTTATTACCATTATTTGTCCATGAAGGTGTCGTGTTATTTAAATTTTTAAAGAAGAAGTTTAACAAAGAGAATGTTTAAGAAATTTTTAAGTTACTATAAACCACATAAGAAAATTTTTGCTTTAGATTTAACAGCTTCATTTTTAATTGCGGTTATCGCGATGGGTTATCCAATTATTACTAGATATATGTTATCTACTTGGATACCACAAAATAATTTAACTTTAGTTATTGTTGGTGGATGTTCGTTATTAGCGATTTATATTGTTAGAGCGTTGCTTAGATATTTCGTTCAATATTTCGGTCATATCATGGGTGTAAATATGCAGGCGAAGATGAGAGATGATTTATTTAATAAATTACAAAAACTGCCTTATTCATATTATGACAATCATGAAGTTGGAATAATTATTTCCACAATGGCTAATGATTTATTTGATGTTAGTGAAGTAGCGCATCATGGTCCAGAAAATATTTTAATTGCTGGTTTAACTGTTGTTGGTGCAATTATTTATCTATTAACAATAAATTGGATATTAGGATTAATTTTATTAGTAGTTGTACCTTTATTATTTATTCTTACTTGGCATTTTAGAAAACAATTCGGGATATCGATGTCTAATTCGCGTAGAGCGATCGCAAAATTAAATGTTA
>DCIT01000008.1:3468-33163 GCA_002317145.1 Caryophanales bacterium UBA1719 | reverse complement strand
ATTTTAACCAGCGCGCTATATTATACCACTATTATTTAAATTAATTAGTTTTTTATTAAAATACACAAATAAATGAAATATTAATTTATTTTAATAAATAAAGGTTCATTGTTTAATAATTGTTGAACTTCTTTTTATTTTCTTCCATTTAGATTTAAATATAATACCTTTAGCAATAGCTAAAGCTTCAACTAGCATAAAAACAGGGAAAATAAAAATTGAAATCCACATAATCTTTTTATTTACATTAATTAATCTTTTCTTTTCGGCTAAATAAGAAAGCAATGGTTGGAACCAAAACGGAATAAAGAATGCTCCAGCAAGAACACAAACAATAAATATTGTAAACCAATGCAAGTTGTATGTTCCGAAACCCCAAATAGAAATTGGACCAACTAATCCAGTATAGAGCAGCGAATAAATGTAATATAATGGAAACCAAATACATGCAATTAGTGAACCTGGTATTATTGCAATATTACAATATTGATCTATTGCAGTCATCTTTGTTCCAAAAGATATTTTTTTATTAAATATGTTTTTAAAGAAATATGGTATGCATTTAATCCCAGTAGTCCAAAATAACTTATTAAGACCCCCTCCCATCCTAGAATTTCTTTTAAAAACATCATCAAGTGTTGTTGGTTGATCTTCGTATATTACAGCTTCTTCAACATATTCAACTTTCATGTTATCTTTTAACAATCTATTTAATGTAAATTCAATATCTTCACTAGCGGTTTTCGAATCCCACTTGTTAAACAAAATATCTGATTCAATTAAAGAAGTAGGTCCATTCATTACACACCCTAAATTCAAAGCACTTCTTACAGAACAGGCGATTTTACCATCTCTAATATACCAGAGTCCGTTTACGCAAGAAATAACGTTATCTGTTAGATTTCTACTATTTTCAAACACTCTACCAATTTTTACACCGTTATTAGCAGCATTGTTGCAAGCTTTTAAATAATTTTTATCGACTTGGTTGTCAGCATCTAGCAAAGTAAAATAGTCTGTTTTAAAGTTCTCATTTTTTAAAACATCTATGCCTAATTTCATACAATAACTTAAATTTTGATGTTTACTATCAAAATCATTGACTTCTATCGCCCTAATTCCCATTGATCTCACGATATTCGCTGTATTATCATTACAATTGTGACAAAAAACAATTATATTAAATCTGTCTCTTGGATAATCTATTTTTAAACAAGAAACGATAGAATCTTTAATTACATCTTCTTCGTTATGCGCTCTTATTATTATTGTGAACTTTAAATAATTATTAGATTCTTTATATTTTTTTGGTCTTAAAAAACATAAAGCCATAAAGATAAGTTGAAACAAAAAGAGAGAGCCAAATAAAATAATTATCGCGATATTGACCCACCAAATAATATTATTGAATAAATTCATGATGTTTTTTTCTTACGCTTTATTCTTTCTAAAGTAGATGCTTTAAAATTATGATCTAAAAATAAATAATTTAAAAGTAAGAATAAAATTATAAATATTACTAATCCTAAAATCATGTACCCTTTGCCTAATTTATGACCAAAGAAATCCATGTCTAAGGTAAAAGATTGTAATAAATTATTTTTAATTTCTTCAACTTTAGCAGGGTCGACTTTTTCGACATTAATAAGATATTTTTGATAATTATTAAAGTAGTCTTCCAAGAATAGTGTTCTAAATAATCCTGCAGAGTAAGAACCTGGAAAGAATAATGTGAATCTTTGAGCGGTAACTGGTACCAAATTTGTAGGCATGTAAGCTCCTATTAAGAAACCGACCGCGCTCGAAACTAAAGCGATGCAGCTATCATAAATAGCAGCGGTTTGAATAAAACTGACTCCAAAACAAGTGACTAACGAAGCAGAAATAACAGAAAGAATTAAAACGGGAATAAACATTAAAATGTTGCTTGCGCTCATTTGAACGCCACCGATTGCCGAAAGATAAACAAAGGCAATAATTAAAACAAAGAAATTAATTAGTAAAGTAGCAAAAATATTGAATAACAAGTAAGAAACATTTACTGATCTTCTTGATATAGGAGAAGACATAAAGTCTTTTATAACACCTCTTTGCTTATCGGAAATCATTATGTTGCATGTATTTAAAGATACTGATATGCAAGAAACTGCTGTAATACCTGCCAGCATCCATGCATCAGCAAATATATGAGCTTTAGATAAAGCTGTTTGAGATATACTAGGTATTGCATTTTTTAACGCACTATCAATTTGAGTTGCCTCTAGTGGTCTTAAGAATACTATATAAATTACTAATGTGATAATTGGAACAAGTAAGGCAAAAAATACAACAATTTTATTTTTAAAGAAAACTTTGAAATGTCTTTGAGTTAAAGTAAAATAAATTTTTGGGTTGTGATCTTTATGTTTTTCACGTTTAAATATATCGACAAAACTCATAATTATTTAATTCCTGTTACATTTAAGAAAACATCATCCATATTTCCTTTACGAATTTCAAAGTCTATTATATCTTCTGAATATTTATCCAGTAATTCTTTGGCCATATTGCCATCAGCAATAGATATTATGTAACTATCTGAATCCTCATCATATACATACTTATAATTTTTTATTTTATTTTCAAATTTTACATTCTTTTTTCTATATACAATTAAAGTATCGGTTGAAAATCTATTTTTTAATTCATTAGGTGTACCTTCGGTAATAATTTTTCCTTTATTCATGATCACTACATAAGTTGCTTTCTCAGCTTCCTCAAGATAATGCGTAGTTAAAAATACTGTCATTCCTGTTCTCATTCTAATATCATCAATTAACTTCCAAACATCCAATCTTGTTTTAGGATCTAATCCTGTAGTAGGTTCATCTAATATCAACAATTTAGGTTCATGAATTAATGCGCGAGCTATATCAACTCTTCTTTTTTGACCACCAGATAATTTACCGACAGGTTGATTTAAAATAGGAGTTAAATTTAACATCTTAATAACTCTATCAAGGTTTGCTTTAACTTCTTTGTCAGTCATTTTATAAAATTTTGCGCGTGTAATTAAATTTTCTTTTACTGTTAATAAAATATCTAAAACAGAATTTTGAAAAACAATGCCAATTATTTTTTTTATTTTAGCGTTATCAGCATCTAAATCATAACCATCAATATAAACAGATCCACTATCCTTTTTTAAGGTAGAAGAAATAATGTTTATAGTAGTTGATTTACCTGCACCATTTATTCCTAGAAATGCAAATAACGAACCTTTTTTAACTTTAAAGGAAATATTGTCAACAGCTTTTAAATTTCCATATCGTTTTTTTAAATTTTTTATTTTTACATAATATTCATCTTTTAATTCTTTTTTCACTTGTTCTTTCATCTCAAGATAAATCTTGTAATCTTCGTCAAAATCAAAAATATGATAATGTTTATGAACACCTTTTATATCTTGTTGTTTAATATTGTGCCAAAAAGGCCAACCACGAATTCTTTGACAAAAATGTTTAATAATAGTGTCTGATTCTAATTTTGTTCTTTGAAGATTAAATCTTCTGTCGTTGCCTGGAAAGAACATGAATTTTGTTTTAGCATGATATAACGAACTTTGATCAGGAAATGCTTCATGTTTTGCAAAAATGTGTTTGCGTGCTTTTATAAATAATTCAGTCTTTTTCGCGACATCCATATTAAAAAGAATAACGCCAGCATTAAAATAATCTTTTCTTTTTACGAATCTTGCCATGTAATCATGTGCGACAGCGAATTCATTATCATTAAGTTCAACATCATTAAGTTCTTTGATATCACCATTAGCCATTGTATCAACATCTAAATAAATAACCTTACCTTTAAAACAATCATAACGGTCAATTAATAATCTTAAAGTTGTATAAGGCGAATAATGAGTCTTTTCATTTTTATTACCTTTTAGGTATTTATCATATTCAGGTCTACAATCAATCAACTCAAATTTTGAATTCTTATTATATTTGCTAACTAATTCTTTTAGAATTCGAACTTGATCATTATCCATAATATTGTAATTAGGATTAAGTTCAGAACAATCCATGCTTAATAAATAGAAAGATATATCTTCCTTAGTTCTTCTTAAAATTGAAAGCATCGATAGATATAATCCATCGAAGTATTTATCATTACATGCATAAACAATTTTAATCATAATTTGCGACTTTTATATTATATATGAATTTTAATAATAAACACAATATTAATTAATATTGTATTCTTTAAAATTTTTATTTAGCTATAGAGTTACTTTTTCTTAGTTTTCTTCTGTTTTTATCTTTAACTTTAATAACTACTACCCAAGTGATACCTGCTGCTACTAAAGCGGCTTCAACAGAAATTAATATAACTGCCCAAATAGGAAGAGATTCATGTTTAACTTGTTCCCACATAGTTAAAATATCATCATTATGAGTTCCATAATCTTGCATAATCATTAATTTATTATTTTTTTCAAGTTCTGCTAATGGGAATTGAGCAGATATTTGTCTATGAATCTCACTCTCTGGAATTATAAAACCATGTTTCTCTTCTTCTCCATCAGCATTATAAAAATAAGAAACATCATATAATTCGCCTTCATCTTCGCTATATGTTTCATCAAAATAAGCAAATGTTCCTATACCTGCAATAGGTGAAGTATAACCTATATATCCCATATTTTGATTAGCGTTAATAGGATCAGATATAAAATTCAAGAATTCATTTGCAACTTCAACATTTGCGCCAGTTTGCATTGCCCAGCAGTCAAACCATAGGTTTGTGCCTTCAGTTGGAATTGAATAATACAATCTAGCTGATTTTTCTTCATCACCTTGATCCATAGAGTAAACAGCATCGCCACTCCAAGCTGTATCAATACCAATCTTTCCAGTAACAATATCTTGTTTACCACTATCAACTTCGAATCCAAATACATTTTTTCTTAATGTTAATAATTCATCTTTTACTTCGTTAATATGTTTTTTATAATCAGGATCAGCTTCTCCACCATAATTAAAAATAGTATTCTTTTCTTCTATTGTTTTAGCTTGATTTAATAAATCTTTATATTTATGCATTAAACCAATGCAATATGTATCTCTCATTGAGTCTTTAATAGCGATAGCTTTTTTATATTTTGAATCCCATAAAGAATCCCAATCAGTCATATCATTAGCAATTTGATCTGGAGTAAGTCCTCTAGATTTTAATAAATCATATTCTGGGTTATATAGGATGCCTAATGTTCCCCACATATAGCAAACAACATAATCATCCATTCTATTACCTTCAATTGCTTCAGTTCCAGCAACAGCAGGCATACTCTTTAATTTATTTCTAATGAAAGGTGAACAACCATAGCTATAATCAAAACCTTCATCCTCAGAACCGAATTTATAATTATCATTAAAGTAATTAGGAATACTCTCTTTATTTAATTTTTGGATTAATGGTTTATCATTCACTACTTCTTTTGCTAACTTTTGAATCATATATTCAGAAGCGCATATTAAGTCATATTTAGTTTTCCCGGTCTTTAAAGTGTTATACATGTTCTCCATGGTATCGAAAGTATCATAGATAACTCTTACTTTTTGACCTTTCTTTTCCATATATTGTTCAAATTGAACAATCATATCTGGATTAGGATTACCACCTTTCTTAGCGTCCTCTTCATCATATTTATATATATAATCTTCTGAGTTAAGTACTTTTAAATAAATAGTCCCATCTTGAGGATTATTATTACCACCACAACTAGCTAAAGCAGGTATAGCAATAATAGTAATAGGTATTAAAGAAATAAGTTTATTAAAACTTACCATAACGAATCCTCTTCATAGAATGCGTTTTAATCTTCTTAGCCTTTTGATTACGATAAATAGTGGTAACTGCTACTCCAGTTAAAATTAATAAGAATATTAATGTTGTTAAGGCTCTCATCTCTGGAGGAATAGGACCTTTCTTAATCTTTGCTTGTACTAATGTAGATAATGTTTCAATAGATTTATATCCTGATAATAATCCTGGTCCTCTTAAGAAGGCTGTGATGATAAAATCATCAAGAGATAAAGTGATCGCTAATAAGAAACCAGAAATAACTCCTGGAATAATTTGAGGGATTACTACTTTAGCTAATGCTCTTTTAGGAGTACAACCTAAATCCATTGCTGCTTCATATAAGTTTGGATCCATTTGTTGTAATTTAGGTTTAACTGATAAATAAACAAATGGTAATGATAAACAAACATGTCCTATTAATAATGTATAGAACGAGAATATTGATTTTCTAAAGATATATGTCCCCATAAAGACGAACATAACTGTTAAAGATAAAGCCATAACTATTTCAGCATTAACAACTGGAATATTAGTAATACCTTCAACAATTCTCTTATTTCTTCTTTTTAAATAGAATGTTCCTATTGCACCTAAAGTACCTAAGACAACAGAGACAACACTACTAACTAAAGCAATAATTAAAGTATTGCCTAAAGCAGACATAATTTCTTGATCTTGAAATAAACGTGGATATAAATTCCAACTAAATCCTGTCCAGTTACCAACGTTAGCGGATTCAGTGAATGAGAAAACGATTAATAGTAAAACAGGTAAATACATTAATAAAAGAATTAAGTATATATAAATATTCGCAAATATCTTCTTTACCATGTTCCGCCTCTCACTGTATCTTCTTCGTTACTAAACTTATGAGTCACTAACATAGATATAAAGATAATTATTAACATAATTAACGCTAAGAAAGAACCTGTGTTCCATTGGTTATTTGAGAATGAAATATAAATAGATGATCCAAATAATGTAATCTTACCTTCGCTCATTGTATCTGAAATAACATAGCTAGAAATAGTTGGCATAAATACCATTGTTGCTGCACTTATAATTCCTGGTAATGATTGAGGTAATATATTACGAGTAAATACTTGAACTGGTCTAGCACCTAAATCACTTGCAGCTTCAATTTGACTCTTATCTAATTTAAGCATAGCAGTATATAAAGGTAAGATAGTGAATGGTAAGTAGTTATAGACCATGCCTACTAAAGTAGCAAAGTATGGAGCGTTACCACCATTAACGCCTAACCAAGTTAATAAGTCTCTTGTAGCACCTGTTCTGAGAACAAAGTTAATCCACATAGGCATAATAAATAAAGTTATTAATACACCGTTCTTATTATATTTTTTATTCGCTAAGAAATAGGCTACTGGATAACCTATTACTAAACATAGGATTGTCGTTTGAACAGCAATAAATAAAGAATTCAATAAAATTGAAATCTTCGTAGGAGTTGAGAAGAAATCAATCATCGCGTCAAAAGAAAAGAAGCCTTGCTTATTAGTAAAGGCATAAAAAATAATTAATAAAATAGGAATTATTATAAACAATATGAGGAAGATTACATAAGGGATACAAAGGTATTTTCTTTGGAACCTAAGCGTTCTCTTCATATTTGCTAAGATCTCCTTTTAATCGCAATTTAATTTTTTCTTTAGGAATAATAATTGAAACAATATCATTAACGTTCCAATTATATTGCGTATCTAAGACATAGTCTTCTTCTCCAGAAGATCTAAGTAAAACTTGATAGTGATCACCTTTCCAAATGGAGTTAATAACAACACCTTTGACTCCGCTTAAAGAAATATCATCAGAAATTTCAATATCACTTAAAGCAATTTCTGCTGCTACATTAGCATCTGCTAAGTTATATCTAAGTTTATTAACAACTAAGAATCCTTCTTCATCAACTTTGCTACCAGGAGATAATTGAGTTAAATCACAATCGAATTCATCACCACTAATAACAACTTTATTCTTATCATTAATATAAGCGTTATAGAAAGCGTTGATATTATATTCTTTCTTCATGATTTGAATATTCTGAGGTTCAATTTTAATTGAAACGTGAGAATCTAATTTTAAATCACGAGTATCTCTAACTTGAATTTCAGTCTTTCCAACTAAAACAATATATTCATAATGAACACCTTTAAATATTTTTGATTTAATGACTCCTAATAAATTGGTGTTTCTAGGTCCAAGTAATTGAATATCTTCAGGACGAATAACAACGTCAACGTTTTCGTTGACATCGAAATCATCAACACAATCCCATGTCCAACCTAAGAATCTAACTTTCTTCTTATCAATCATTGTTGCGCTATAAATATTGGATTCTCCAATAAAGTCGGCAACAAAAGCATTCTTAGGTTCATTATATATTTGAGTTGGCGTGCCAACTTGTTGAACAACACCGTCTTTAATAACAACAATAGTATCTGACATTGTTAAAGCTTCTTCTTGATCATGAGTAACGTAAATAAATGTAATACCTAATTTACGATGCATCTCTTTTAATTCAAGTTGCATTTCTTTTCTCATCTTTAAATCTAATGCACCTAAAGGTTCATCAAGTAAAAGGATTTCTGGTTCATTAACAATTGCTCTAGCAATAGCGACTCTTTGTTGTTGACCACCAGAAAGAGTTTCGATGGATCTATCTTCTAGATCCTCAAGATCAACAATCTTTAATGCTCTAGCAACTTTCTTATCAATAACATCTGCGGATACATGTTTATATTTAGTTACTTTTTCTCTTGGTAAATTTTTGAAATCAAATTTAAAAAGTTTTTTAAAGAATTCTTTGTTATAAATAAATTTAGTGCATTCAACAGGAACCTTTTTTAATTTAAGTCCAAAAGCAACATTATTATAAACATCTAAATGCGGAAACAAAGCATATCTTTGAAACACTGTGTTAATTGGTCTTTTGTATGGTGGGATTTTTGTAATATCTTTATCGTATAAAAATACTTTTCCACTTGTAGGCATTTCAAAACCGGAGATCATTCTTAAGGTTGTGGTCTTACCACATCCAGAAGGTCCGAGGAAAGTTACAAACTCTCCTTTTTTTATGAAAAGATTTAGGTTATCAACTATTAAAGCATCCCCAAATTTTTTGTTCACATCTTGTAATGTAATTATGCATGTATTATCCATCTCATTATTACCTTATAAAATTCTATTTACAAAGTAAAAATATATATTAAATAAAAATAAATACAACAATTTTTTTAAATATTTTTAATTTATTAAAATTTTACGTTACTCTGGTAACTTACTTTCGTCAGTTTTTCCGACTAAAGTTTTAGGGAATTTATCAAGATAAACAATCTCTTTTGGAATAGCATAAATTCCAAATTTTTGAATGATGATATTATTGATGTCACTATTGAAATTTCTACCTTTATATTCTTTATCTAAAACAATATAAAGTTTTAACATGTTTCCATGCTTTATATCTTGAACACCTTTAATATAGCAATCAAAAATATAAGGTAACATCATAATTTCATTTTCAATCATTCCTGGAAATACATTCATACCGCTTACTTTTATAATGCGTTTCTTTCTTGAAATAAAATAAACAAAACCATTTTCATCAACTTTTCCATAGTCGCCAGTCTTCACCCACTTAACTCTATTTGAATCAATATAGAAAGGATTAGAAATAACATTTTCAAAACGATATCCATTCATTAATGTATCACCAGATACATATAACTCTCCTTCTTTATTAGGAGGCAATGGATAATTGTTGCTATCAAACGCTTTAATATCAACAAAAGGTAATGGTTTACCAACTGAACCATTTTTATTTGATGGGAATGTATTAACTGAACATACTGTAACTGTCTCGGTTAAACCATAACCTTCGAATAATCTTGCTTTCGCATGTCCCTTTTCCATTCTCTCATTAAATCTTTCTTTTAATGAATCACTACAGAAATCTCCACCGACAAATGCATTTAATACATGAGAGATAGTTCTACCATTAAAACTTTTATTTCTTAATAACGCTTCATATAAAATCGGAACACCTATAAGAGTATGTATTTGATTTCTTCTTAAATAAGAAATAACTTTCTTGCTATGGAATTTAGGTATTAAAACATTGAACGCTCCAAACATTAAAGAAACATGAATTCCCATGCATAGTCCAAATCCATGGAACATTGGCAATACCGAAAGCATACCCATTCCATGTCCGTCTTGAATATCAAGAATCTTTAAACCTGAAACAGATAAAGAGTTAAGAGCAAAAGAAGATAATGCAATAGTTTTAGCTTCTCCTGTTGTTCCACCACTATGTAAATAAAATCCATCTTTTAAATATGAACGATCATATTCTGTATATGGAGTGCCGTTATATAAACTAGATATTTTATTTTCAGTTACATTAATTTTATTAATACGTCTATAAATTATCCTTTTATATAAAGGAAGTTCATCAACTGGGGAACAACTATATAATGTAATTCCTAAATTCTTTAATGGAATAAATTTATTAATACGTGAATCTAAAGTAAATAAAATCTTTGATTTTGTTTTTACCATTATTTCTTTAAGCTGAGTATATTCCATTAATGGATGTATCAAATTAGCGATAGCTCCAATTTGATTAATGGCATATAAAAGATACACTGCTGAAGGAATGTTAGGTAACATTACAGTAATTACATCATCTCTTTTATAACCTAATTTAATTAATTGATCAGCAAGAATATTAACTTTATTTAATACATGAGCATAACTAAATTTCTTATGTTCATATATTAAAGCTGTGCGATGTAAATTTTCATTCGCGCTATTTAAAAATACTTCGTATATTGTTAAATTTTTATTTACTATCATAAATTCAATTTAAATCCCATGCACAAGAATATTATTCCTAATAATAAGATTAATACAACTTGATGACCTAAATAAAATAGTAAAGAGTGTCTACCAGTAAAGCAAATTGTTTTATTAATTCCTTTGTATGGAATTACAAAGCAATTATAAGTTACTTTATTTAATGTTGTTGAATCTTTATCAGGTCTACTTGGTAATTTAGGGAATAAGGATTTTCTATCCTTATATATAGTCTCTCCAATAAATGATCCAACAAACATAAATCCTAAATAAGGACATAATGGTAACCAGTCTGGACCTGTATGTTGTTTCATTCCTAATACAATTTGTAAGAAAGTTTTTAATGATGTTACTTCTGTTGAATCAGGACCTTGAGTCTTAATGTTCCAAACATTAAACATCATACCAATAGCAATAATCATTAAACCTAAAGATAAGGCAATCCATTTAAAATCATCTTTATGATTAGGAGATAATTTATCAAATAAAAATCTTATTAAAAAATAGATTAATATAGAAGTACCAAAACAAGAAATCGCGCCAAATATTAAATAAGTATTAAAGAAATTCATTTTATATAAGATAAAGAAACCAGCATTAATTAATAATCCAACAGAGAAAACAATTAATCCTCTTTTCAAATTATTCTTAGAAAAATAACAAGATATTCCACTTAGCAAAAAGAATAATGCTAGAACAGCATATCTAGTTCCGATACGTAAATCCCAATTCCAATATTGGACTGCGATATTGCTTAAATGCATTAATATATTATTTTTATCAATAAAAAAATTAGGAAGTTCCATAAAATCATAGAAAAGATGGTCAACAATCATAAAGAGGATTAAGATTCCTCTTATAAAATCTATTTCATTAATACGATTTTTATTTCTATGAAATAACTGCATAAATTATCCTAATACGGTTGAGACTAATAGCATACTAATAATAATTAATACTTCTCCTATTATTAATAATAAGTTATTAAGCCAGAGAGTAAATGCTAAAGGAGAAATCTTCGGACGAACATAAATTATTGTTCCATCACTATTAGTGTCTTCAGTTAATTTCTCCCAATCTTTAAGTTTGGGATTAAATGCTAAAACAATATTCGCAGCACTTAATATAAATGCAATACTACCAACAATTTTAAATGAGAAATGATCAAATACTGAAGTAATAGAGAAAATACCTAATGCCGCATTCGATAATATACCAAAGACTATTGCTAATACTGAATATATTTTAAATAACTTATAGTTTTTAGGAGTAACAACGAATACCGCTAAAGAACAAACTATATTTAATATAAATAACAAAGAAATAAATATAGCGTATCCTAATGTACTTGGATATTGAGTAAACATGAATAAATATAAAACATTTATTGCTACACATAAAAGCATTACAAAACATAAAATAACAAAATATATATTTCTTAAACGATTATTCTTTTGATAGATTGATTCAAAAGGGAATCTATTCATAAATGAATATTTTTCTTTAGTCGCTAAATAAAATGAGTTCTTAATAAAGACAATAAAGAAAAATACTAAGACAATTAATCCTACTAATAAAAACAATGGAACAAAGTATGAATATTTATTCATTTATTACATCCTTCTATTAATTTATTGTAGCGCTCTTTTATATCTTCGTGACCGAATAAATAAGAACCAGCTACTAATATATCTGCACCAGCTTTATAACAACTAACACCAGTAACATCATTAATGCCACCATCTACTTCTACTAAACATTTAAGATTATTTTTATCAATATAATCACGGCACGCTCTTATCTTATCTAAAGCATTAGGAATAAATGACTGCCCACCTAAACCTGGTTCAACTGACATAATTAAAACTAAATCTACGAATGGTAAGAAAGATAATATTCTATTAACATCTGTTTTAGGTTTAATTGAAATACCAACTTTTAAATTCATCTTTTTCATCGCTTCAATTAAATCAACAACAGACACATCATCTTTTAAAGCTTCATAATGGAATGTAACAATATCCGCTCCTAGTTTAGAATATTCTTTAGCAAATTCATATGGATGAGCAACCATGATATGAACATCATTAATTTGATTATGTAATTTTTCTACTCTTTTGAAATCATCAAAACTGAATGATGTGTGACCGATGAATTCTTCATCCATCACATCAAAATGAATATATTTAACTCCTAATTTAATTATTTTATCTATTTCACCTTTATAATCATTTTTATCCATTGCTAATAAGCTAGGGGCAACATAAACTTTTCTCATATCATTCTCCTCTAAAACCAAATAATCTTTGTAGTAAGGATTTGCGTTTAGCAAATTTATTTTTATTAGCTAAGATAATTTGTAAATCATCTCGCATTTCTCTAACAGATTGATATCTTTCTTTTGGATTCTTTGCTGTTGCTTTTAATATTATCTTTTCAATTGGTTTAGGTAAATCAGTAACAATAGTAGTTGGTAATGGCATTGGATCATTGACTTGGCTAACAGCAACTTCAAGTGGATCATCTTTCATAAAAGGCAAAGTATGAGTAACTAGTTCAAAGAATGTTATTCCTAAAGAATAAATATCCGCTAAACGAGTAACGTCTCCACCTTTACAAACTTCTGGAGCTAGATAATGAACACTGCCAATTAAAACCATATCATCTCTAGTCTTATTAGTTAAATCTAAGGCAATACCAAAGTCTGATAATTTAACTCCACCATCATATTGATAATAAATATTATCTGGTTTGATATCTCTATGGATTATTCCTCTAGTGTGGATATAAGTTAAAACATCACAAATTTGAATTATAATCTCACAAGCTTCAATATAAGAAACATAGCTATGTAATTTAAGTTTATTTCCTAATGTTTGACCGCTTATTAATTCAAAGACAATAAATGGACGAGATTCAAAAGTACCGAAATCATATACTCGACAAATATTAGGATGATTTAATCTTGAAGCAACTTTTGCTTCATGAGCAAATCTTCTTAAGTTGCGATCATCTTTTAATAAAGATTCTAATAAGAATTTTATTGCGCATGATCTTTTAGAAACTGTATCTTGCGCTTCATAAATCTCACTCATTCCACCTTGGGCAATACGTGAGACTATGCGATAACGATTTTGAATTTTATCACCGATTCTAATCATTATTTATTCTCCTTGCGCGAGTAAATAGCAACACCTAAATTATCAGATCCACCATTTTCATTAGCTTTTAAAATAATACTCATTACTTTATTCTTGCTATCTTCGTTACTAGTTAATATATTAATTAATTCAGTTTTAGATAAATTATTATAAACTCCATCTGAGCATAATAATAAAGGTTCATTATGATATCGATGCATTCTTGAATCAAAAGAAATAGAAGGATAAATTCCTAAAGCATTTAATAAAATATTTTTATCTTTGCTTTTATCAGCTTCAGATTCACTAACCTTACCAGTATTTTTTAAGAAATTAACATAACTATCATCTTCACTTAAAAGTTTTAAATCGTTATTTTTATAAATATATGCACGAGAATCACCGGCATTTAAAATAACCATATTGTTGTTTTTTATTAATGCTACAACTAATGTTGTACCCATACCTTTATATAAAGGATTATTTTCGGCTGTATTATAAATTTCTCTATTAGTCTTATTAACAATATTATGTAGCCATAATTTTCCTATTAATATAGATAGAAATTTAAAGCGACGATTTTTAAAAGCGTTACCAATCATATCTATCGCGCGTTTAGAAGCATAGTCACCTTTATTATGACCACCCATCCCATCCGCTACAATTATTAATATTTCATCCTGATAATTTAAAACTAAAGCGCGATCTTCGTTTGTTAAACGAACACGACCAATGTCAGTGAGATATGAATAATCATGGATGTATTTGCTTTTAGAATCTTTACTCATTATCTTTAACCTTTGCTCTTAATTGTCCACAAGCCGCAGAGATATCACTACCAAATTCTTTTCTAATTTGAGCATGCACTCCTAACTTAGTTAACCAATCAAGAAACTGATGAACGCGAGATTTATCACTTCTTTTAAACTCGTTTTCTTTAACTTCATTATAAGGGATTAAATTAATATATGCTAATATACCTTTCACTAATTTTGCTAATGCCTTAGCATCTTCTTCTGTGTCATTTATATCTTTTAATAAGATATATTCAAAGGTTACTCTACGATCAGCGACTTGAACATATTCTTTAGTTGCTGCCATTAACTCTTTTAGTGGATAACGTTGATTTATTTTCATTAATTTATTTCTTTTTTCATCAGTTGCAGCATGTAATGAAATCGCTAAATTAATTTGTAATCCTTCTTTAGCGTATTGTCTAATCTTATCTACTAATCCACATGTCGATACTGTTATATGTCTGGCTCCTATTTCAAACGCTTTAGGATCATTACAAATTCTAATGAAGCTCATGACATTATCATAATTATCAAAAGGTTCACCTGTTCCCATAACAACAATATGAGTAATCTTTTTATCTTTTAATAATTCATTTGCGAGCAATAATTCTCCAACCATTTCATGAGTCTCTAGATTTCTTTTCTTTTTAAGTAACCCAGAAGCGCAGAAAGCACATCCCATATTGCATCCTACTTGACTAGATACACATAATACATTTCCATAGTTATAAGGCATGATAACTGTTTCGACTAAGTTATCATCACTTAACTTTGTTAAGAATTTAATAGTGCCATCACTAGATTCTTCTTTTTTAAAGATAGTTGGTTTAACTAAACAAAAGTCTTTTTTAAGTATGTCTCTAAAGTCTTTGGATATATCACTCATTAAAGAGAAATCAGAAACGCCTTTTAAATATATCCAAGTAAATATTTGAGTAGCACGAAAAGGTTTCTGATTATATTTATTAACTAATAAATCTTGTAATTGCTTTAATGAGTAATTATATAAGTTGTACATACTTATTATTTTTTAAACTTCTTAAAAACATCTCCAGTATAAACTTGATCTTCATCAGTGATATCAACATCATCTAAATTTTCATTATCTACTTTCACTAAATTCTTATCTTCAATATATTGAGGATATTCTTTATTAAAATGCTCAAAGATATGATGAGAGTGAGTATATGTAAATATAATATGAATGTTAATTGTAAATAACTTAAATGATTCAATTAAATATTTAGTAATATTTGCTTGTAATGGATGATGCTTTTCATCACAGACTACTTCGATAACAGTGTTCCAAGAAGTTTGTTCAACACCTTTATAAAAGATATATGAGTTAGGTGAGTAAAACATAATCTCTTCTTCTTTAGACTCAAATAGCTTAGCTAAATTTTTAGTGTTTTCTTTAGAATAGTTACCTACTATGTATTGGTCTAATCCATAAACTTTAATTAAAATCATATTTATTTATCTCCTATTAAAAATCATAAGGATCCACATTTACTTGAATACTTAATGCTGGTTTATTTTGTAATGTTATTAATAAATTTTCAATATATTTTCTTATTTTCTCTTCATTTTTATATTTAATTAATATCGTTTTAATAAACAATTTATTATCGTAAGGTATATAAGGTGTTGATGGTCCTAATATAGTTACACCAGTAATCTTTAGATTATTTAATTCATGTACTATTAAAGATGAGTAGTCATTCACTAAATCCTCATTTTTAGACTTCAAAGTTAACGAGACTAGATAAGTATAGGGAGGATACTGTGTGAGCTTTCTAATGCTCATTTCTTCATTATAAAAGGCATGATAGTCTTGATCAGCAGCTTGCTTAATTACTTTAGAATTAGGTAAATAGGTTTGAACTACTGCTTCACCGATTAACTTATCTCTTCCACTTCTGCCTATGGCTTGAGTTATTAAAGTAAATACTATTTCTCTATTTCTAAAACTTGGTAATGATAGTCCAATATCCGCTAACACAATACCTACTAAAGTAACATTAGGAAAATCATGACCTTTTGCAATCATCTGAGTTCCGATTAATATATCCGCTTGTCTGTTTCTGAATGTATCTAATATTCTAAATGTTGTTGTTCTCTTCTTAGCAACATCTCCATCTAGTCTAAGAGTTTTAGCGTGAGGGAATAATTTATTTATTTCTTTTTCAATTTTTTCAGTACCAAATCCAATTCTAGATAAAAACTTAGATCCACATGCTGGACATTTATCTAATTTAAGTGAATGTCCACAGTGATGACACTTAAGTGATTTATCAGAATCATGATAAATAAGTGGCACACCACAATTATCACATTTAATAATATTTCCACATTCTCTACACATTATCGAAGTAGAAAATCCTCGACGATTAACTAATAAAATTATTTGTTCTTTTTTATCTAATCTCTCTTTTATTTTATTAAATAATAAATTAGAGATAATTCTTGAATCATGACTTAAATTATTAGCATCAAGCATATTAACAATATAAGTTTTAGGTAAGGCTTGTTTATTAATTCTTTCTTTTATAAGAATATGTTTATATATTCCTTTTTCAGCTCGAGCTTTACTTTCTAAAGATGGAGTTGCGCTTCCTAAAACTATCTTGCATCCAATTTGTTTGCTTCTAATAAAAGCTATTTCTTTGGCGTGATATGCTGGCAATACATCTTGTTTATATGATTCAGAGTGTTCTTCATCAATAATTATTAATCCTAAGTTAGATATAGGAGCAAATATTGCACTACGTGCACCAATTACTATTTTAGCTTTTCCATTCGCTATCTTACGATATTCATCATATTTTTCTGCAGCAGTTAATTCACTGTGTAAAATTGCGACATCATTTTTAAATCGACGAACATAATATTCCATCATGATGCTTGTTAAAGAAATTTCAGGGACTAAGATAATTGCAGTCTTACCTTGTTTAATCATCGCTTCACAAAGTTTTAAATATATTTCTGTTTTGCCTGATCCAGTTACTCCTTCAATTAAAGATACTTTCTTATCAGTTTCTAATATTTCTTTAACTGCATTTTCTTGATCAGAGGTTAATATCTTTTGTTTTTCTTTTAAGTATTCAGGGACTTTAAATCTTGATTCTTCTTTTAATACTTCTTTAATTAAATTTTTCTCTAGTAATTTATCAATAATTGATTTAGATGTAATTGTTGATTTTAAAGTTTCTTTATTATTTTTAATAATATTAAACACTTCTAATTGTTTCTTAGTAAGACTAGAAACATTTTCATTATTAACAACTAAATATTTTTCATAATGTATTTTTGGTTTAGATAAGGCTGAATATTTTGGTTTTAAACTTGGAGGAAGCATTGCTTGAAGTACGGATACAAAAGGGGATAAATAATATGAAGATACTAGCTTTGCTAATTGAAGCATTTCATTATTTAATATTGGTTCTTCATCAATAACACTTTTTATTTTATATAACTTAAATCCAGAATCTTTTTCATATTCGTCTACGCTGCGATTATCATTAATTACATTAACTACATAAGCTACAACTTCTTTTCTTGCAAAACTGACTAAGACTCTAACACCTATTTTTAGTGGTTTAGAAAAAGTATATAAATATGTAAATGGACGATTTAAAGCATTAGCACTTCTTTCTATAAGTACTTCTGCTAAAACCATAATTATCCTCTTAACGCTAAGGCGTTTTTAATAATAGTTGATATTTCTTTTGCTGCTCTTTCAGGACGATCATTAACAATGACGTAATCAAATTTATCAGTTAACTTAAGTTCTTCTTTCGCTCTTTTTAATCTACCTCTAAGAGTAGCTTCAGTTTCAGTTAATCTTCCTCTAATGCGTTTCTCTAATTCTTCTAAAGAAGGAGGAACAATAAAGAAAGTTATAATCTCACTCTTTTTAAATTTCTTTAATACTTGAAATACACCTGTACAATCAATTTCTAAAACAACATTCTTTCCTTGTTTTCTTAATTTATCGACAAAGGATTTATTCGTACCATAATAGTTATCACAATAACTTGCATACTCTAAAAACTCATTATTCTTAACTTCACGTAAAAATTCATCTTTAGAAACAAAATTATAATCTTTGCCATCAACCTCTCCACGACGTTTCGCTCTAGTCGTAGAAGATATTGAATAAACAAGATTAAGAGATTTGTTTTTTATAATTTCTTTTCTCACTGTTGATTTACCAGCCCCAGAAGGTCCAGCAATAATTATTAAAAATCCATTAGTTTTCATCAATGAAATTATTATAATTAATAATTTAGATTAATACAAATAATACTAATTATTTTGCTTTATCTTCTTTGCGATAACGGAAGTTTCCTGATACTCCATCAACGTCTGAATAATAAGCAAAAGTATGTGGAATTTTACCAAGTTCAGTTAAGAAGTTTGATAATTCTCTTCTACGAATAACTGTAAACATAATTACTTCTTTATTCTTAGTAAATCCACCTTGAGAGTCGACAATAGTCACGCCATGTCTAAATTTATTTATAACCAATTTACGAACATCTTCAGGATTTTTAGTAACAATTTTAAACTCTAAAACTCCTAATGATTGTCTTTGAGCAATTCCGGAGAACAACATTAATCCCACCATCTCAATTACTGATAGTAATATCGCAATAAAATCATGGTATAAGAAATATGAACATGCCGCTACTAATAAACTTAAAATACCAATAACAATTTCAGCGCTCTTACCTGGATTCTTCTTAACATATATAGAAGAAGGTATATCCATACCTCCACTAGAACCATCGATTCTAAGCATTAATCCTGTACGGAATCCTAAACATATTCCAGCAAAAACCGCACATAAAAGTCTTAATCCTGTATCATTCTCACACTCTATAGTTGGACATTTTGTAATATCAAAAATAAAGATAAATAAAGAAGATAATAAAATATAACCTAAAGTATAAAAAATATATTTCTTCTTTAAGAATATAAATCCTAAGATGATTAATGGAATATTAATAATCAACTGCCAATAATAGAAAGATATTGGAGTAACTTCAGAAAGCATTTGCGCTATTCCATCTCCACCTACTGGAGCGAAGTGCGCAGACTTAGTAAATATATAAATACCAACCGCACCACAAGCCGAAGCTATTACTATTGTTAGAATATCTTTTAGTAATTTAATTGTGCCTGAACTATCTTTATCCATAAGTAAGATTTTACCAAAATTTAAATAATTTATTACAAATTATTAAAATAAATATATTATATTTTTATGCGCCTATCATTAAAGAATTTATCAACGATCATTAATTCTTATAAATCTTCTTTAATTAATAAAAGAATCGAAGAGGTTACCTTAGTAAACTCTAGATTATTTTTATTCTCAATCAAGCACTTAGATAAAAAATTAGTAATAGATTTAGATAACACTAACCCACATATTGGATTAATCAAAACTAATTATGATGAATTAAGTTTACCGAATAACTTTATCAAAAAGCTATTAACAAAAGGTAAACCTTTAATTAATGACATTGAATTAATTAACAATGATAAAGTTATTCGCATTACGACATCTGCAACAGATGCCTATTATCATCGCAATACATTTTATTTATATATTGAGTTAATTAATTCACATGCAAATATGATATTAACTAATGAAGATAATATTATTTTAGGAGCGTTTTATGAGACTAATTTGTCTGCGCCTAGATTAATAGTTACTAATAGTAAATATCAATTACCTACTGCAAAAACTAATGATATTGATATCACAACTATTTCTTTAAAAGAGTATCAAGAATACGTTGATAAATCATTTAATGATTCTATCGAAAAACGCAAAAAAGAATTATTCAGTCCAATCATTAAAAAACACGAAAAGAAAATAAAAGGTTTGGTTAGAAAAATTAACAAAATAAAAGAGGAAAGAGAATCCGCTAAACAATCTAACTATTATAAAGAATATGGCGAAACTATCTTAATGAATGTAAATGAAATTCATAAAGGAGATAAAGAATATAAAACTATTAAATTAGATCCTATGAAATCTCCTATTGAGAATGCAAATATTTATTTTAATAAATATAAAAAGAGTAAGAGAGCATTACAATCCACTGCCGAAATATTAATCTCCTTAAATAAAGAATTAGAGAACGAACAATATCAATTAGATATCTTAAAATTGTCTAGCGAAGATGAAATTAATAATTTAATTAATAATAAATCGTCTAAACAAATTAAAGGTAAAGACGAAAAAGCTTATTTACCTTATTATATAAAATATAAAGATGCGATTTATTATTATGGAAAGAACTCATTAGAGAATGATTATTTATCTTTTAAAATGTTTAAAAATTCTAGCGATGTCACTTGGCTACATTTAAAAGATAAATCAAGTTCTCATTTAATTATTAATAAATCAAATCCATCTAATGAAGAATTAGACATTGCTTGTTCTCTAATTCTATTTATTTCTAAAGAAAATCCTTGTGAAATTATGTATACAAATAGATGCAACATAACTCGTGGAGATAAATTAGGCGAAGCTAACATACTAGGATATAAATCAATTAATATGCGCAAGATTAATTCAATTGTTTATGATTTAATTAAAAGAGAGAAGAGATGCCATGAATAAAGAGCATTTGATTCAAAAAATAGTTGGTAAAAACAAAATTAAAAGTATTAAACCAATTCATAGCGGAGTAAGCAATTCTTCTTTTTTAGTTAATGATAAATATGTTGTGAGAATCAAAGAAGAAAAAGAACATTTTTATAATTACAAACAAGAAAGCGAAATATTAAAAATAACCGCAAAAGAATATTTAAGTGAAGTAGTTGTCTACTTAGACAAAGACGGAAATAAAATTAGTGAATATATTCCTGATACACATATTTATAAAGGATCAGTTAAAGAAAATACTTTAGTAGGCAAAATGCTTTTAAAATTACACAATTCGAAAGCTAAAACAAAATATGATTTTAAACCATTCACACGTTATAACTATTACAAATCTAAATCAAAATCTTCTGGATTCAAGCATGAAAATTCTGTCTTAGATAGAGTGAAACAAATCTATCATAAAAATCCTTTAGTTATTTGTCACAATGATTGCGTTGATAATAATTTTTTATTTACCAAAAAGAGATCTTATCTAATTGATTATGAATTCGCTTCAAATAATATTGCTTTGTTCGATTTAGCAAGTTTTATTAGTGAAAATAAAATTACAAATAAAAAGAAAATTAACGCATTCTTAGACGCCTATGGTTTTGATTATAAAAAATATGAAGATTTAAAATACATGATATATTTTGAAAATCTTCTTTGGTATTACTGGGCGTTAGAAAGATATAAAGCTACAAACAAAACAATTTATAAAAAAATAAGTGCAGATAAATTAAAAGCTATCCAAATGGATAGCGAAGATTTAGGAAAATCTTTTAAAACAAATAAATAATTATTTTTTAAATTTATCGTTATAACGTTTCATCGCTTCTTTGATGCATTTAATTGCGGCATCTCTATCTAAGCATTCACGAACGTTAGTTTCTTTGTTTTCTAATTCTTTATAAACTCTAAAGAAATGTTCAATTTCATTTAGGATATGTTTTGGTAATTCATTAACATTATTATATTGATTGTAGAATGGATCATTTTTAGCAACAGCGATAATTTTCTCATCAACTTTACCTTGATCATCCATTAATAAAACTCCAATTGGAAGGCAATCAACTAATGCTAAAGGAATAATTGGTTCTGAACATAAAACTAAAACATCTAATGGATCATTATCTTGAGCATAAGTTAAAGGAACAAAACCATAGTTTTGTGGATAATTAGTAGATGTATAAAGAATTCTATCTAATCTTAGTAATCCTGATTCTTTATCTAATTCATATTTATTTTTGCTGCCTTTAGATATTTCAATACACGCAACAAAAGACTCAGGATTTATTTTATCTTTATGAACGTTATGCCAAGGATTCATATAGTTATTATATCTTAGTTATTGTATTTTTCTAAAACAAAATCTGCAAAAGCGTTTGCATCTTTAAGATTTTTAAATTTAGCAAAGACGAAATCGTTACCTAATGCATCAGCTAAAATTTCAGGATTTCTACCCATCATGCAAACTTGATCATGGTAGACATCTTTTACTTCATCCATGCTGTGGACGTAATGGAAGCGATCGCGACGTGCGGCTGCCATAGCGATATATTTTTCATAATCCATCTTTTGTAATGATTTATCATTAACAACGACATCAGCCCACACTTGATAACAAGATATAGATAAAGCAAAGTTAATTAAATCAGGAGTAGATCCACCAGGTGCACGCATATTGCACTCTAGTCCAATATAGTCTCCTTTTTTACCTAATCCTTTTTTATCAACAGTTAATCTAAAGAATTCAATATGGAAAAATCTCTTTTGAATTCCGAATGACTTAACAACTTTTCTTCCAAGTTTTTCAAACTTAGGATCAATAAAAGCAGTTGTATAGTAACGATCATCTAAGTTCTCATGAACTAAAATATCAATTGGAGTAAAGAAACGAGATTGATCACAAAATACTGGTTCACTATGAGAATCACATACTCCATCAAAAGACATTAATTCACCAGTAATAAATTCTTCCATTATATATATAGTATTAACATCTCTTTCAAAGAAAAACTTCTCTAAATCAGCATCATTAGAAATCTTATAAGTCTTTTGTGCACCAACACCTACTGCTGGTTTAACAAAGACTGGATAATCTACTTTCTTAATGAATTTTTGACATTCTTTAATATTATCAACCATGTGATATCTAGCGACTTTACATCCAGCTTTCTTAAAGAACTCTTTCATCTTTTCTTTATTAGTAATGCTATCCATATCATCTGGTTTTAATCCAGGAATATTGAATCTTTGTCTTAAAGAAGCATCACTTCTTAACCAATATTCATTATTGGATTCTAACCAATCAATTGGACCATACTTATTAATGAAATAAGTAATAGCTTCTGCTTGTTTATCGTTATTGTTCATATCATAAACACGATAATACTCAGTTAAAACATTTTTTAATTCTGGTTGTAAATTCTCATAAGGACAATCTCCTACTCCTAAGACATTACATCCATTGTTTTTAAGTCCTTCACAAAATCTCCAATATTGTTCTGGAAAATTTGGTGAAATAAATACTACATTTTTAATCATAATTTATTGACTGAATTAATTCGTGTGATTGCTCTTTTAAGCGCTAACTCAGCACGTTTTAAATCAGTACCCTCCTCTTTTTTATTAATTCTTTCTAACGCTCTTTTTTGTGATTCTTTCGCTCTATTTAAATCAATAGAATCCGCACTTTCAATGTTATTAAGAATTAACTTAACTATGCCCTTTTCGATAAAAAGCACGCCCATAAATATAGCATAATATTTTATCTTGTCATCTATTTTTATAAATCCCGGTCCAAAATCTACTGCAGTGATTAAAGAATCATGATCCGCTAAAATACCTTGATATCCTAAAGATGTATTTAAATACACTTCATCAACTTGACCATCAAAATATGTTCCTTTCGGAGTATAAATAACAAGATGAAATTTTTTCATTATTTAATATTCGCCTTCTTAATTACATCTTCAATTGTTCCAGCATACATAAACGCTGATTCAGGTAACTTATCATATTTACCAGTAAGAATTTCTTTAAAAGAACGAACTGTATCCTTTAAAGGAATATATCTACCAGGAATACCAACGAAAGTCTCTGCGACATAGAAAGGTTGAGATAAGAAATTACGAATTCTACGCGCTCTAGCAACTATTGCTTTATCCTCTTCACTTAATTCATCTATACCTAAGATAGAGATAATATCCTGCAACTCTTTATAGCGTTGTAAAATCTCTTGAACCTTTCTAGCAACTTCATAATGTTCTTTACCAACAATATGTGGTTCAAGAGCTTTTGATGTTGAATCCAAAGGATCAACAGCAGGATAAATTCCTAAAGCTGCAGTATTTCTATCTAGAACTGTTTTAGCGTCTAGATGGGAGAATGTTGTCGCTGGCGCAGGATCAGTTAAATCATCAGCAGGAACATATACTGCTTGAACAGAAGTAATAGATCCATCTTTAGTAGAAGTAATTCTTTCTTGAAGTTGTCCCATTTCAGTTGCTAATGTTGGTTGATAACCAACAGCACTTGGCATTCTACCTAATAAGGCTGAGACTTCACTACCAGCTTGAGTAAATCTAAATATATTATCAATGAATAATAAGACGTCTTGTTTTTTTACATCACGGAAATACTCTGCCATTGTTAATCCCGATAATCCAACACGCATTCTTGCTCCTGGTGGTTCATTCATTTGACCAAAGACTAATGCTGTTTTATCTAAGACTCCACTTGCCTTCATTTCAAAATATAAATCATTGCCTTCTCTACTACGTTCACCAATACCAGCAAATACAGAAGTACCTTTTTGTTCAGTAGCAATATTTCTAATTAATTCTTGAATTAAAACAGTTTTACCAACACCAGCACCACCGAATAATCCAATCTTGCCACCTTTTAAATAAGGACATAGTAAATCAATAACTTTAATACCAGTCTCTAATATTTCGTTAGAAACATTTTGTTCTTTAAATTTAGGAGATTCTCTATGAATTGGCATTCTCTTAACATCTTTAGGAGCTTCTATTTCATCAATAGGATCTCCTAATACGTTAAACATTCTACCTAATGTTTTTTCTCCAACTGGAACTGATATTGGAGCGTTCGTATCAATAACTTCTTGGCCTCTTACTAAACCTTCAGTCGCACCCATTGCTACTGCTCTAATAATATCATCACCAATATGTTGAGCAACTTCTAAAACTAATCTTTTACCATTATTATTAACTTCTAATGCTGTTAATAAACTTGGTAAATGATTATCATCAAATTTAACATCGATAATCGGTCCAACTGCTTGAATTATTTTACCCTTTCTTAGTTCCATAGATATTCTCCTTATTAATTATTTACGTTATTCGCTCCAGAGACTACTTCAGTAATTTCTTGAGTGATTGCTCCTTGACGAGCTTTGTTATATTCTAGTTTTAATTCTTTAATTAAATCATCAGCATTATCAGTAGCATTCTCCATCGCTACTCTACGAGAAGCTTGTTCACTTACTTGGCTAGTTAATAATATTTGATATAAGACAGATGATAAATATATCGGCATTAATTCTTTTAATAAAGCTTCAGGATTAGGTTCGATAATCGGTTCCATTAAGCTCTTCTCTACTTCTAATTCATTTTTAACCGGTAATAATTGAATATTAGTAGGAGCGTAAGTAATTGAATTAATATACTCAGTATAAATTACTCTTACTTCTTTATATTTATTAGATTTAAATTCTTTATAAATATAATCCGCGAAATGATTTACATCTTCGATACAAATCTTATTACCTAAATTAATATATTTAGAATTAATATTGTTAAATAAATTCTTATAGTGATTAAAACCTTTTAATCCAATGGTAATGATTTCATCATCTTTAGATAATATGCTTTGCGCGTATTTAAATAAATCATTATTATATGATGCACATAATCCTAAATTAGAATTTACTATAATAACTAATTTAATATTCGATTTATTTAATGATGAATCATTATCCTTATTAATATAAGAATTTAATTTTTCAACAACATCAAGGATTGAATCAACATAGTTATTACCGTTTTCCATAATAGACTTAAAACGTTTAAGTTTAACAGATGCTACTAATTCCATGGCATTAGTAATCTTTCTAGTTGAACTTACTGAATTAATTCTTCTTCTGGTTTTAACTAAGTTTGACATACTTATTATTTATTAATTGTTTTAACAAATTTCTCCAAAGCATCTTTAAGTTTATTTTCTATATCAGTAGTTAATTCTTTTGTTTTATCTAAATTAGATAAGATATCTTTATAAGATGCTTTTATGTAGTTATATAAATCATCTAAGACTGTTAATAATTTATTTTTATCTAAGAAATCAAAATATCCATTCTTAGTGGCATATATTTCTATAACTTGTCTAGAACATGGATATGGGGTGTATTGTGGTTGCTTTAATGTTTCAGTGAGGATTGCACCATGCGTTAATATCTTTTTAGTCTCTTTATCTAAGTCACTTCCAAATTGAGAGAAAGATAACATTTCACGATATGTCGCAAGTTCAATCTTTAATGATTTAGCTACTTGTTTCATCATCTTAAATTGAGCATCACTTCCAACACGAGATACTGAGAAACCAGTATCAATTGCTGGTCTAAGACCAGCATTGAAATAATCAGTAATTAAAAATATTTGACCATCAGTAATAGAAATAATATTAGTAGGAATATAAGCAGAGATGTCTCCAGCTTGAGTTTCTACTATTGGAAGAGCGGTTATTGATCCGCCGCCATATTTCTTATCTAACTTACACGCTCTTTCTAATAATCTAGAATGTAAATAAAAGACATCGCCTGGATAAGCTTCTCTTCCTGGAGATCTTTTAAGTAATAAACTTAATGCACGATAGGCAACTGCATGTTTACTTAAATCATCAAAGACTACTAAAACATCTTCACCTTTTTCTAGCCATTCTTCTGCCATTGCCATAGCCGAATATGGAGCAATATATTGTAAAGGTGCTAGTTCACTAGCAGAAGCATTTACAATAACGGTATAATCCATGGCATTATAATCTTTTAATTTTTGATAGATATTTGCGACACTAGAATTCTTTTGTCCTATCGCAACATATATACATTTAACGTTCTTATCTTTTTGATTGATGATTGTATCAATCGCTATTGCAGTTTTACCTGTTTGACGATCACCAATAATTAATTCTCTTTGACCTCTTCCAATAGGAATCATGGCATCTATTGCTTTAATACCAGTCTCTAATGGAGTATCAACTTTCTTTCTTTTCATTACATTAGGAGCAATTCTTTCTATTGGACGATATTTGTTTGATTTAATTGCTACACCATTATCTAATGCTTGACCTAAAGCATCAACAACTCTTCCTAATAAAACATCTCCGACCGGAACTTCAGTAACTTTGCTAGTTCTTTTAACGGTATCGCCTTCTTTAATTAATCGATCATTACCAAATAAAGCCACACCAATATGTTCGCTTTCTAAATTCATGACCATGCCATAAATATCATGTGGGAAAAGAAGTAATTCACCTAACATTGCTTTATCAAGTCCATAAACTAAAGCAATACCATCTCCTACTGAGATAACAGTACCAACATCACTAGATTCAATTACACTAGAAAAGCGTTTAATCTCTTCTTTAATTAAACTAGATATTTCATTACTTTTTATTTTCATATTCTCCTCCTACATTTTTAATTGTGACATTAACGAGTTAATTTCATTTTGAATTGAGTAATCATATATATGATTATCGATTACAACTTTAATTCCTCCGATTAAAGATGGATCAATGCGATTAGTGAGCTCAACTTTAACATTATTTTTCTTTTTTAAAGCATCTTCAATTTCATTTATTTTTTCTTTAGCTAACTTTTCTGTTGAATAAATAATTCCTTCTAAAACATTGTTCTCTTCATTGCATAAACTATTAAATGAATTGAAGATGATTTGATAAGAATTAATGCGATGATTTTGAATTAAAATTTTTAAGAAATTAATAACTGGTTTAGAATAAATCTTAAATAATTTATCAACCACTTCATAACGAACTTTTAATTCTAAAAACTCACTTTTAAGAAGTTCAAATAACTCTTTGTTATTCGTTAATAAAAGATTGAGCTGTTTAACCTCATTTTGATATTTAATTACTTGGTTATCTTCTTTAGCAACACTGAATAATGCTAAAGCATAACGCATATCAACACTATCTCTCATTAGTTATCCTTCTTTAAATCTTTAATAAATGAATCTACTCTCTTTTCATTATCTTTAGTTGATACTTCTCTTTCTAAGATTTTGCTTGAAGCAAGTAAAGCAATATCCACCATTTCTTTATGAATATTCTCTTTATTTTTCTTCACTTCATTTTCAATATCAACCTTCGCTTTCTCTAATTCTAATTTCGCTTCTTCTTTAGCTTCTTGGACTATTTGTTCTTTAATAACATTAGCGTCTTTCTTTGCATCCGAAACAATCTTCTTTGCCTCTTTATAAGATTCATTTAGTTTGTTATCAATCTCTTTTAATTTCTCTAAACTCTTCTCTTCATTCTTTTTTGATTCTTCTATGTTCTTATTAACATAGTCATTGCGTTTCTTTAAAAACTTTTTAACCGGTTTATAGGCTAAAAAGAAGACCGCAATAAAAAGAATGATAAAGGCCGTTAATTGAATCATAAAAGGCCAAAACTTCGGAATTAGTTTGCTAATGACATCTCCTATATCAGGAGTCGAAGCTAAAAACATAATTAGTTATTTACCACCTAAAACGAAAATGATTAAGATTGCGACAAGTAAAGCGTAGATACCGCAAGTTTCATCAAGAGCAATAGCAACAATCATGTTGCTTCTAAGCTTGTTAGACATCTCTGGATTGCGGGTCATACCTTCAATTGCTTTTGCTGCAATCATACCCTCACCAATGGAGCTGCCTGCCGCTGAAAGAATTGCAATACCAGCACCAATAGCGACTAAACCATAATTTACTGCATCCATATTTTATCCTCCTTTATTGAAGAGCTAATTTCTCTTCCATTTTATCTTCTTCAGGTTTCTCTTGTGCCACAAATAGCATACTAAGAAACATAAAGACCAAAGTTTGAATTGCTCCAGAAAAGATATCGAAATAAACATGTAGGATTGGGGTGATAAATGGAGCAATAAAGATCGATCCCCCTCCTGCAGGCATAAATGTAATAGCACTTGCAATAGCTTCAAATAACCAATAAACAATAGTCATTAAAACTAGACCAGCAAAAGCATTACCGAATAAACGAAGTGTTAAAGATAATAAAGGCGCCCACATACTAAGTAAATTAATAGGTAAAAATATTGGAATTGGATC
>DCIT01000008.1:0-3398 GCA_002317145.1 Caryophanales bacterium UBA1719 | reverse complement strand
GTACATAACGCTAAAGATAAAGGAACGCCTAAATAAGTTAATGGATTAGGAAATCCCGTGATACCAATAATAAAACTACAAAAAATAAATAGAGCAATTGCGATAACGTATCCACCAAAATTTGGAAAACTCTTGCCCATGTTATCATCAACAAGTTCATCGACTTTCTCAACACCAATCTCTGCAACCGCTAATAAACCTTTAGGTTTCTTAAGTGGATCAGCCTTTTTAACAAGAATAAAAATAACAAAACAAAAAATAATCAAGATTGAAATCAAGATGAGAGACATAATCACCTCACCAGGTAAATCAAATACGAAAAAATTCTTGAATATTTCTTCCATTGATTATTTTTTGATTTCCTCCTTTTTTGTTTCTTCAGGTTTCTTAACTGGTTCATCATTATCACGATAAAAAATAGCGATAAAGATATGAGAAGGTAATAAAGCACATAAACATGTAAATACTGAATATTGGAACACATTGCAATGCCAAGTATAGAACGCTAATGCACACATGATTAATCCAACCGCGTATAATGCAAAACGAGATATATAGAATATTGCAACTAATCCAGCACCTTTACCATTATCAATCGCTGAACTTTGAATGAGTTCACCAGATTTAAATAATAAAAACATTGAGACTATTGTAATAAAAAATCCAATACTCCATCCGATTACTAATCCATAATTATGAGTAATTAAACTAATGATTAATAAAATTAAAAATATCAAACCTAAAAACATAGAAGTATAGATTAGACACTTTGCTTCTTTCTTTAATTTTTTCATACTTTTATCCTTTTAGAATTTTTAAATTCTATGTTTTTCAAACTTAGCGGTTTCTAAAATACCATTCTTATATTTAATTTCTATTCCACCTTGAATTAATGGTAATAAATAATCTTTGAAACAATTATTCATTCCTTTCTTGCCACCGATCATATTAAATGGAACTGTCTTCTCAACATTAGCAATCTTTGATATCTCTAATAATTGATATTCAACTTTATATGGTTTATCAGATTTACGGATAATACCAACCATCTTGCCAGTCTCGCCTTTAATAGCAGCATTAAGTCCAACTTTCGCACATTCAATTGCTTCATCATGATCAACTTTACTTGCTAAGATAGGATCCGCTCTTTGAATTAAAGATAATTCTATAGAACGAGTTGGTAAATTTAATCTTCTTTCAATTATTTTTGCTAATGCATCTGCTGCACCACCTAATTGAACATGGTTAAATGCGTCTATTCTCGCACCAGAAGTATCTCTTTCAAAAACAATACCTTCTGAAATAGCGCATATGCAGTGTCCTTTCTTTTTATACGTTTCACTAACATCAACTAAAAACTCTTCTAGATCAAATGTATTTTCAGGTAAATAAATAAAATCTGGACGACATCCTTCTGGTAATAAATCTACTGAGGCTGTTAACCATCCAGCATTTCTACCCATGATTTCAACTACAAACACTTTGCCTTTCTTATAGCATGAAGCATCGGTACATATTTCTTTAACAGTATTAATAACGTATTTAGCAGCACTACCAAATCCAACACAGTGATCAGTCGCAGTTAAATCATTATCAATAGTCTTAGGAATACCAATGACTTTACAATCTAGACCAGTTTGTTTGAATAATAAAGATAATTTATGGCATGTATCCATTGAGTCATTACCACCATTAACAAATACATATCCAATGTCATGACGTTTTAAAGTCTCTAATATTTTTTTATAAATAGGATCAGCAATATCTTTAGGTAATTTATATCTAGTTGTACCTAAAGCAGCTCCTGGAGTTTGCTGTAATAATTCAATTGTCTCATCTGATTCTTTATTTAAATCAATGATTTGATCATCAATCAATCCTTCAATTCCGTGTAAAGAACCATAAATGCCACTTATTTCATCTGGATGTTTTTTAGCTTCTTTAATACATCCATAAAGCGATGTGTTAATAACCGCTGTAGGACCACCAGATTGAATGTAGACTAATGCTTTTTTCATACTATTTTTACCTCTATCAAAACACCATGGAAAAATTTCCAATGTAATATTATTCTATAAGAATAAGTTAATATTGCAATGAATATTGCTTAAAAATTACGATATTTTAGAATAAAATGGCAAATCCGATTAAAATTTGACCAACAAAATATAAAAGTAAGTTAGTCCATCTTAAACGAATTTTTGGTTTAGGACCAAAGGAATTAAAGATTAAAGTTACATCACTAGCGAAGAACAACACCGCACCTATACTTGTTAATAAACTAAATAATGATTTAACAACAATTAAATTATATATGGCATTGCACATAAATAATGAAACAATTAAGACATAAATAATGCCAAATATTTTTAATTGTTTTTTGACCTTTAATTGAGTGCAAATTAATAAGCCAACAATGAAGGTAATTAACACTGCATTAATTACTGCTCCATATAAGGATTCTGGATCATTGTTATAAGCATAAACAAGTAAACTTGCAATATAGAAGATATGTCCTAATAAAAAGGATATTGTTCCTAAAAGGAACACTTTTTGAGAATTATTTTTAACAACGAATCTTATATTGAGTAAAACATCTCCTAAAGCACCTAAAATTAATCCCACTAAAATTAGGCTAGAAATTGTTATATCTTTTGCAAAACAAACCGCAGTAATTCCAACTGCTAAAAACGAGAAGGATGCCATAGATTTAATTGCTAATGCGGATTTATAATCTTTTTGACATTCAGTATGTGCAAACATACATTGAATAATAAAACCAATTACACTAAACAAGATCATTATTGATAAGCACATTAAATTCATAGATGATTTAACTCCTAATTTCATATTTATTATATATTTAAATATTTAAATATTCTTAAAAATTTCTATAAGAATAAAATTGAGATTATTTATATTATATAAGGTATAATATAGACAATGAGTTACATATTAGAATTAAAGAACATCGTTAAGACGTTTGGTTCTGTGACCGCTCTTAATGGTGTTCGTTTTCGTCTTAAAAAAGGCGAAATCCATTGTTTAATGGGAGAAAATGGCGCTGGTAAGTCTACTTTTATTAAAGTCATTACCGGTGTTCATCAACCTGATTCAGGAGAAATGTATTTAGAAGGAAAGAAAGTTTCTTTTAAAAACACTATTGAATCAAGTAAAGCAGGTATTGCCGCGATCTATCAACATCCAGCAGCATTCCCTAGCTTAAGTGTTCTTGAGAACATCTTCATGTCACAAGAAATTCTTACAAAATGTAAGACTTATGACTATAAGAAGATGAAAGAGATTGCTAAGAAAACTTTAGCGGGATTAAATGCTAATATCGATGTTAATGCTTCGATGGACTCTTTATCTGTCGCAGAACAACAATTAGTAGAGAT
>DCIT01000029.1:1886-2696 GCA_002317145.1 Caryophanales bacterium UBA1719 | reverse complement strand
ATAAATGGTATACATTCTTTACATTATTCTTTTCTATTGGATGCAGAATGGGTGAAATGAGGGGATTACAAAATAAACACGTTGAT
The DNA here is from genome assembly GCA_002317145.1 of Caryophanales bacterium UBA1719. Lineage (GTDB taxonomy): Bacteria > Bacillota_I > Bacilli_A > RFN20 > CAG-826 > UB1719. The sequence continues at coordinate 2,610 of DCIT01000029.1, read as the reverse complement.
TTAGAAGAGGGTTCTATTAGAATTGAACAGCAATGTTTAAATAACATTGGTAATAAAAGTTTTATGTTGTCCACTCCTAAAACTAAAAGCAGTGTTAGAACAGTTTATATATCCCCTAAAATGTGCGAAACGTTGAAAGAATATTTTAGAAGTAACATAAATAATGATCCTGAATGTTTCTTATTCTTTAACTCTTATAAACCAGTTGGAGTATCTACAATTAGAAGATGCTTTGATAAGTATACAAAGATGGCAAAATTAAGGCATATTAAAATTCATGGTATTAGACATACCTACACCACTTGGTTATTAAGCGATAATCTTAATCCTCAAGATATAGGATATGTATCTAAACAATTAGGTCATGCATCTGTAAGAGAAACATTAGATACATATCTTTATATTCATAATAAAAAGAATAAAAAAGTAATGAATAATTTAAATACTATATTTTAAAGATTCATGCTATGTAGATGCATAGTATTTTCGTGTCGAGTAGCTAATAAAGAAACAAAAGCATATATATGTAATAAGCAAGTATGGTTAATTCTATAGTATCTATGTTTACCTTGTTTTCGATAAATTAAAAAATTTAAATCACTCATAAATTTAAGATGGTGAGATAATGTAGCTTGCTTACAATCTACAACATTTAATAAATCACTTTCTGTTAACTCATATTGGTCCGCTAAAGCTGCTGCAATTTTGATTCTGTTTGTATCAC
>DCIT01000029.1:1388-1852 GCA_002317145.1 Caryophanales bacterium UBA1719 | reverse complement strand
TTGCATTTCTTAAGCTCGTTCTTATTACTTCATCTTCCTTCATTTTCGCTACTCCTTAATTACTACAAAACATTGTAACATATCGATAGGTATCAATATGTATATTTTTCTTTAAAACCTTTAAACTCTCGATTACATCGAATAAGTAGAGAGAAAATAAAAATCGGGTAGATTTTAATTTTCTACCCGATTTTTCTTTAAAACATTAGTATTCATCGATGTTTTCGAGGAATTGGTGCCCCCACGCGGAATCGGGCTAATTTATCAATTTTACCCTAAGAATACCCTAATGTACCCTAAGATTACCATAATGTTACCATAAGGTTTATATAAGAAACTAGATTTTACTACCCTAAGAATACCATAAGAAAACTATAATCATTTTTTCAAAATTGAATTATAGGTCTTTTGCTAATTTATCATGCGTACGCGCGTTATATTGAATAATAAATAAAGAGTATTAT
>DCIT01000029.1:0-1317 GCA_002317145.1 Caryophanales bacterium UBA1719 | reverse complement strand
AACACACAATATTTTAATTGCATACTTTCATACTAAAATATGCAATTGCTTATATTTTGTAATATTTAGAATATTTTCCGGATTGAACCATTTTAATTTTATTATCTTTTACTAAAATGCCTAATGATTTTTCTATTGTTGTTCTAGTAAGAGAATATAGTATTTCTTCAATATCGCCTTTACTAATTAATTCGTTAGAATCATTTATAATTTTTAAAACTTTATCTAATGAAGTTCCTTTAGAGGAATTTACATCAAGAATATAAGCTAAAGTTTTATAACCTTTTGAAATTATCTCAAGCATAAAATGGATAAAGAATTCATAATTGTTTTTATTTTCATGCCAACCAACTGAACTCTTCTCTAAATTAGCGTAATATCTCTCTGATTCTTTTAACAATAAATATGATAAAGAAAAATATTGATCAACATTATATCCATTCTTTAATAAAAGAAATGTAGTTAATAAACGCGATACTCTACCATTGCCATCAAAGAAAGGGTGAATACATAAAAAATCCAATATAAAAACATATATAAGAATAAGCTTGTTGCATTCTGGATCTTTGATACATTCATTATATTGATATATTAAATTGCCCATTAATTGAGGAACATCTTCTGGTTTAGAAGGAATAAATACAGTTCTTACTAATTCGCCTTTATTATTAAATTCTCTTATATAATTTTGTTCATTTTTATATTTACCACCAAACTCAGGTGTTAAAGATTCGTATAGATAATAATGTAAATCTAAAATATATGACTCAGTAAGAGATTGATATTTATATACTTTATAGATATTTTCAAGAGCTTTGTTATAGCCTAAAATCATATATTCTTCCTTAGTTTCAGGTGCTAAATTATTTAATAATATATCCGTTTCTCTTTGTTTAGATATTTTAATTCCTTCTAATTCATTAGAACTCGTTACACTTCTTCTTTTATTTAAGTCATGCAAACGATTGATTTTTTTATTTACTGGAAGAGAAAATGTTTTACCTTTATTAACTTCAATAGATTCAATAATAGGCAATGTTTTGAAATTAGAATATTTTTTTACTTCTTCTTTTAAATTAAATATTTTCATGCAATCATAATATCATATTTAAGTTTAATTGCATATTTTTTTATAAAATATATGCAGTTAGTAATATGTTTAATGTCTTAAAACTAAAGAATTTTTAAAGAAAAACATTGATATAATCAAATGCACTCTTGGAGCACTTAAGGTACACATGAGGAGCATATTAGGTGCACTTTTTGGGTTACACAAGGCACACATAAGGTGCACATAAAGCACATACAAGAATCAAA
>DCIT01000034.1 GCA_002317145.1 Caryophanales bacterium UBA1719 | reverse complement strand
TTACATCCAACATTAGTTAATGCCACTCCGCTTAATAAAAATAAGCCTGATAAGCGTAAAATAGTTTTATTATTTGTTTTCATATATAAACATTATACTAGATAAAAATAATGCTTAATATTAATTATTAGATTAGCCTCTCATGTAACTTAATACATCAACTTGATCAATAACACATTTATCAAGCTCAACTTCTTGAGATAAATATAAATCGAAGTCGACATTGAAGTTATTTTGTCTATAGTCAAGACATTTACCTTTAAAAGAATATTCTCCTTGATATAAGAAATTATTTTTAAATGATACATACATATCAGCGTTAACATCACCAATATCTCTTTTTCCTTTAGTTAAATCTTGAGATTTATATTTACCTTTTATATTGCCTGAGACAGTATTGTTATCATTAGAGCAAAACTTAACACTTGAGCTATAACCTTTGTTCTCAGCTTTATAGAATTCAGAATAGTAATTAAAGTAACGCCATGTATCTTCATCAAATAAGTGATCAGGTTCATAAACTAATGGATTTAATAATTCACCCTCAACATTTGAATTAGTGCCAGTTAATCCCAATCCTAAACTACAAATACCTGGTAAATAGATTAAAGCATACTCATCTATTTTATCTATTAATGTATCTTTATAAACAAAATCTGTTTGTTTTTCTCTTCTTTTTACAGGTGCACCATTGATTTCGTATTCTTTACATAACCATACTTCATTTTCAAAGAGAACATAATAATAAATCTCTTTTTCACCTTCTAATTTAATGTAATGATCATCAAGAGACCAAGAGATAATATAACCAGCAGAAGCATTAATATTTAAATTATGGAATGACATATCCTCCAATCTAGCCTCTCCACTAGCCTTTATTGAATATCTAATGGTGGTATTTCCTTTGTTAGGGAATGTATTTTCTTGTTCATTTTTCATCGCTTTATAAATCGCGATGGCGTTCTCATGATTAGTCTCTTTAAACTCAACTCTTTTAATACGTTTGTTACACGATGTGAATAATAGCGAGCCTAACGCTGCACACAATATTATATTTTGCTTTTTCATATTAACTACCTCAGATGCATAAAGTTTACATAAATTTTATAAATAATCAATATATGACTAAAAGAATTAGTCTCTAAATTGCTAATATATTTTCTTAATAAAGTTAATGATTTTTAAAATAGGAATTTTATTTTTTATCTAAATCGTAATCGTCTGGATTAATAGTATCAATTGAACATTTATTTTGTTCAACTTCTTCTGATAAATATATATTTAAATCACAGTTAAAGTTATTCATTCGATAGTTGCCAACATTACCAGAAAGTATAAACTCTGATTGAGAAATATAAGTATCTTTGTATGATGAGAAGATATCAATGTCAAACGATCCTCCCATATAACGATCTCCGCCATGCCAATCAATTGCTTTTATTTTTCCTTTTAAAGAAGAACATACGGTATTTTCATCATTAGAACCATATTTTAATGCCACACTATATCCTTCATTTTCTTTTTTGTATGTTTCTTTAAGTGTTTCATAGAATTCATTAAATTCTTTATCGAATAAATCATCAGGAACAAACGATAACAATGCATTTGTTTTGGATTCATCATAAATAGAACCAGTCAAACCAAATCCTACAGTAAACGCTAAAGGAACAGTAATACTAGAATAATCATTGATGTTTTCTATTATTAAATCTTTAAAATCATCAATAGAAGTTATTTCCTGCTCTTGAGGGATTTTGTATTTAAAACGCTTATTGTTTGAAGTGTAATTTTCATACCTCCACCAACCAAGATTTTCTAACCACTTATAATATATAGTCTCATCTTCGCCTTCTAATTTAAAATATTTGTCATCAACTGACCAAGATAAAACATATCCTGCAGAAGCGTTTAAATCTAAATTATGAAAAGTCATGTCCTCTAATCTAGCTTTCCCCTTCGCTTTAATTGAATATTTAATTGTGGTTGTGCCTTTATTCAAAAAAGTTGTTTGTTGTTTTTCTTTAATCGATGTATGAATAGGAAGAACTTCTGCATAAGTTTTTTCTTTAAACTCTACTCTTTTAATTTTGTTATTATTGCAACTGCTGATTCCTAATGCCACAACAGTCAATGGCATAATAAATACCTTTTTGTTCATTTTTTTCTCCAAAATATTTTGTTTTTATAATATTTTCAATTTAATTAATATCAATTTAGATGTTATCTTAATCGGGATCACCATCAAGATATTCATCATGATTGATAGTTTCAACCGCACATTTATCTTTTGTTAGTTCTTCAATAATATGAATAGAATAGTTACAATTTAAATTAACTTTTCTACTATTGATGATTAAACCTTTCATGTTATATTCAACTTGATTAATAAAATTATCTTTAAAGCAAACATAATTATTAAATTCGCTATAACCATCTTCAAATCTTGTACCTGTTACATCAGTATGATTAACCTTTCCTTTAAATGTAGCATCTAATGATTGATCATCATTCGAACCATATGTTAAAGAAGCGCTTCATCCATTACCTTTATTTTTATAAAATTCCGCTAATCTACTTGCTTCATCATGTAAAGATTGACTAAATAAATCATTTGGTACTAATGTTTCTGGTTGGATTTTAATTAATTCCCACTCAAAATCTTTATAATTGTTATCACCAGTAATTCCACCACAATAAGAGCATATGGCAGGAATAAATAAAATAGTATAGTATTCAATTTGATCAATTACAAAATCAGAGAAAGAATCGAATCTTAAAACTGTATCAGTAATTTGGTATCTATATTTATATTCTTTTTTATTAGTGATGTTTTTCGAATAATGCCAATACTCTGTTCCTTCTTTGTTACCAATAATGTGAACATTATCATTTTCACCAACAAGATTAAAATAATGATCATCTAATGACCAAGATATTGTGTATCCTGTTGATACAGAGAAATTAATATTGTGATAAGATACTTGATCAAGTCTAAAACTTCCATTTGCAGAGCCCTTTCTTTTAAATGTGATAGTTCCTCTATTAAATAATCCTTTCTCTTGCGCCTTATGAATGTTCTCTAATTTAGTTTTAACGACGTTATAATCTTCTAGTTTAGTTAAGTTCTTTCTATTTAGAGACATAGCATTGCAGCTTGTACTTAAACATAATGCAAAGAAAGAAATTGGAATAAATAATTTACTTCTATAATTCATAATCATACTCTCCGAACGATATATTTAGTTTACTTGATTTAAGATAATTAAGCAATTAACGTAAACTTAATTAATTAATATTTAATTTTAAAATAATCTAAATAAGACTTAACAATATCTTGACCATGCAAACATGTATCAATTAAATATCCTTTTTGATTTTTATATTCTTTCAAACCACGATAATAGTATTCCTTAAAATCATCTTTAATTAATATCGGGACAATATCATGTTTTAAACATTCCTTTAACATTATTAATCTTCCTATTCTTCCATTCCCGTCTTGAAATGGATGAATCTTTTCAAAGCGATAATGAAAATCAATAATATCGTTTAACGTTACTTTTTTAATAGAATTATATTTATTTAATAAAGTTTTAAGTTCTTCTTTAACTTTACTAGGTTCAGTTGTCTTATTATCTCCTACTTCATTAGGTAGAGTTTTATAATCTCCTATTCTAAAGTTATGTTTATTAGAAGTAGATTGTTTTAATAATAAATGAAGTTGTTTAATTAATGATTCCGTCAACTTCTTTTTAGCGTTATCAATAACACAATCAATACATTTAAAATGATTTGTCGTTTCAATAATATCATCAATAATAGTTCCAGATTTTATTTCTCCAAGAGTATTAGTCTCAAATATAAATCTCGTTTGATCGTGCGTTAGTTTATTTCCTTCAATATGATTAGAGTTATAAGTAAATTCAATTTGTAGTCTATGATATATTCTTCCTTTTAATTTAGCTTCTTTTTCCTCGATTAAAGATTTAAGCAAT
>DCIT01000042.1 GCA_002317145.1 Caryophanales bacterium UBA1719 | reverse complement strand
TATGAGTGATATTAAAGTAGAAGAAGCTAAGAAATATCTTAAAGCTATGAAAGCGAATAAGACCAAGTATTTAACATGTGAAATACTAGCAAAGGATATAGGTATATATCCTGATATAATCGCTAATGCTTTATCTTATTTTGATCCATTAATTACTATGGATATGGGATATGATTTAAGAAATATCCAACATCCATTAAGTGAATTTGTTAAAGAAAAAGAGGCGAATAGACATACATCTAGAAAACCTACTAAATTAGTTGAAACTAAATATAAATCTGTTAATGATTTTGTCTTTTCTAAATATGTTGTCGCTGGTGGATTAATGGATAGATCTATTGAATTAAATACTAACGATTTAAAAGAACTTAAGAAAGTTGTAACTAATGAACTCAAGATCCGTAAAAAGAAAAGATAAAAATAATTGAATAATATATTTACATTGTAATTAGTTTTTAATTTTGGCGGAGACGCAGAGATTCGAACTCTGGCAGGCTTTAACACCTCTATTAGTTTTCGAAACTAACCCCTTCAACCACTTGGGTACGTCTCCAAGAGATAGATTATAGCATAATAATATTTATATTTATTTAGCAAATTTACACTTTAGTGTATAATGGATAAAGGCAAAATATGAATGTCTTTGTAATAGTTGCTTTAGTTATATTTATTGTGTTGTTATTAACTCTTTTTATTGCGTGGTTAATTAGTTATATTCTTTCTAAGCGTTTTCATCGATATATTAAAAACAATGAAATCACTGTTAGAACATTTATTATCAATAAACATGATAAGACTGTGCGTTTTTTTGATAAGAATAATATTCGTAATGTACGTGGTTCGACATTAGATCAATTCTTATCTCAGTTTAGTGCAGATCAAGTAGATAAAATTAATAATTGGCTAGATGAATTATTAAAGAAAACATCTAAAGTTGAAGAATATTTAGAAGTAGAAATTTATATTGATAGACTAAAGAAGAAATGTATTACTATTTTAAAATGCACTCATGTGGATTATGAGAAAAAGATTATTCACTTAGATTCTTATTTATTCCTTCATTTAGCAGTGAGAAATAAAATCGGTAGAAAGAATAACGATGTCTTATTAGAAGACGCTTTAAAGAAATTAAGAATCCATCCAGCTTTAAAAGGTTATACATATCACTTTAAGATTACTTGCTTTAAAGGTCCAACTATAGTCCCAATTAATAGATTATTGTTTACTCAAATTAAAGAGATTGCAACTTCTCTAGCTTATCCTCCTTATAAGTTCTTAACTGAGATTACCGATAATGAATTCGCCATTATTGATACAAGAAGTAATGAACAAAATGCTGCAATGGATTTTGTTCATCATTTAGTAAACTCTATTAGATGCTTCTTAGAAATGAATGGTTTATTAAATATTACAACCATTGCCGTCGGCATGGTCTCTAATTCTTACTTTCCTGGTAATATAAGAAAGTTAGTATCTAAAGCTGAAGAGATGAGTCAAATTGCTTATGAAAAGAACTGCTTAATTGTTACATATAACAAAGATATGTTATCTAATCAAGATGGAGCGTATACTTCTGAAATAGAACAAATAATTAAAGAGAAGAAATTACAGTATTCATTTACTCCAGTATTTGATGTAAATAAATGTAAGGTAATTGGATATATTAATAATACAACTCCGGTTAATGCATCCGCTAAAACAATGAATGAATTATATCTTAGATCAGTTAAAGCTGAAGAATCTAAGAAGTTATTACAAGCAATTGTTAAAGATGCTTATGGAATATTTAATTCGCAAAATACTGATGACGATAACATGATATTTTTATTCATGAAATTATCAGATGCTCATAGCTTTTTATCGTTCGCTAGATTATCGGCAGTTAAAGAAACTAATACCGTCGCGATATTTGATGAATATGATGTTCAATACTATAAAAACAATAATAAAGATTTAGGAGATATCATCGCTAAATTTAAAGCTAAGAAGATTATGCCTTGCTTAAGATTATCTGATAAGAGTTTAATCTTAGATGGATCAATCTATGCTTTATTTTCTTATTTTATTGTTGCCTTTAAATCTGATGATAAAATACATAGATCGACAACTGCGATTGATATTGATCATAGATTAATAGTAGAGAAACTTTTAAAATATAACCGACCTATTATCGTATCTAATGTTGTTGGATGGACTAATATTGAATTATTAGTAAGATCAGGCATTAATTATATTGCCTCTCCAACATTAGTAAATGGTGATAGAAATCTAGCAATACCTAATAGTAAAGCTATTGCGAAGATTAAAAGAATGACAAGTTAAAATAAAGAAGGATATATAAATTATGGAAATTAAAAATGAGAAAATTACTAGCAGAGATGTTGACTTTGCTAAATGGTACACCGATGTATGTAAAAAAGCTGAATTAATGGATTATAGCTCCACTAAAGGCTTTATTATTTATCGCCCATATGGTTATGCAATATGGGAAGAGATACAACATTACTTAGATAAGAAATTTAAAGAGACAGGGCATGAGAATGTCTATATGCCTTTAGTAATTCCAGAGTCTTTATTTAATAAAGAAAAGGCTCATGTTTCAGGATTTGCACCTGAAACATTAATTGCTACTATAGGCGGCAAAGAAGAAATACAAGATAAGTTAATTATTCGTCCAACAAGTGAATGTGTATTCACAGACTTTTATTCTAGAATAATTTCTTCTTATCGTGATTTACCTAAATTATATAATCAGTGGTGCTCAGTAGTACGCTGGGAAAAAACAACTCGTCCTTTCTTAAGAGGTAGTGAATTCCTCTGGCAAGAAGGACATACAATGCATGCAACTGAAGAAGAAGCAATTAAAGAAACACTAGGAATGTTAGAGATATATAACAACACAGGTAAAGAATTATTAGCGATACCTTTCTCAGTCGGACAAAAGAGTGAAAAAGAAAAATTCGCAGGCGCGAAAGCAACATATGCTATTGAAGCATTAATGCATGATGGTAAAGCTTTACAATGTGGAACAACACATTACTTTGGTCAAGGATTCTCTGAAGCCTTTGGAGTTAAGTTTGCTGATAAAGATAATAAGATTAAATATCCATATCAAACTTCATGGGGAGTATCGACTAGATTAATAGGTGCGATTATCATGGTCCATGGTGATGATAATGGATTAGTATTACCTCCTTATGTTGCTCCTATTCAAGTGGTAATAGTACCAATTCAAGATCAAAAAGAAGAAGTCCAAAAGAAAGTTAAAGAATATTATGATCGTTTAATTAAATTAGGATTAAGAGTGAAATTAGATTCATCTAAACGTACTCCAGGATGGAAGTTTGCGGAATGGGAAATGAAAGGTGTTCCTCTTAGACTTGAAGTTGGACCTAGAGATATTGAAGCTAAAAAGATTACTGTAGCGAAACGTAATGATAATACTAAAGTAGTAATAGAAGAAACTAACTTAGAAAAAGAAATATCTTCTTTAATTAAAAAAGTTCATGAAGAAATGTATCAAAAAGCTTTAGAGCATTTAAATAAAAATATCACTCCTGTATCTTCTGTAGATGAATTAACTAAAGTAGTTAATAAAGGTGGATACGCTAAGATGATGTGGTGTGAAGATGAAATTTGTGAAACAAAGATAAAAGAATTAACTACCGCGACATTAAGATGCTTACCATTTAATGAAAAAGCTACTGGAGTATGTCCAGTATGTGGTAAGAAAGCAAGTAAAGTTGCTTTATTCGCTAAAGCCTATTAATTTGTATTTCATAATTTAAAAAATGTGCTACTATTATTAGGCACTTACGGAGTAGTACCCAAGAG
>DCIT01000013.1 GCA_002317145.1 Caryophanales bacterium UBA1719 | reverse complement strand
CATTAAAGAAAATCGATAATGTTATTGTTGAAAGATCAGAAGATGGAACTAGAAGAGTTATATATAAACCTATAAGTGCAGTCGATACTCCTAAAGCAATGGAACAACTCGAATTAGCGTTCATCGAAGCAAGAAGTAATTCTAATATTAATCCGTTATTATTGATTCCTTGTTATATATTAGATTTCTTATGTATCCATCCATTTGAAGATGGAAATGGAAGAATGTCTAGATTACTATCTTTATTGCTTTTATATAAGACAGGTTATGATGTTGGTAAATATGTTTCATTAGAATATATGATTAATAAGAATAAAGGTTTATATTATAAATCTTTACATGCTTCAAGTGATGGTTGGGACGAGAATAGAAATTCTTATTGGCCGTTTATTGAGAACTTCTTAACAACATTACTATCTACTTATAATGAATTAAGTGATAGATATGAAATTATTAAAGATAAGAAATTATCTAAAGCTGAAAGAGTCGAAGAGACTATTAAAAAGACTTTAGGTAAGATTAGTAAAGAAGAAATTCATAATATATGGCCTGATATTTCATATAACACCATTGAACTAGAATTAACTAAACTTCTAAAAGAGGGTTTGATAGAGAAGATTGGAACCACGAATGGCGCTAGTTATATTTGGAAAAATAAATAATTAATATTTTTTACTTCTTATCTCGTTTATTTTTTTATATTCTTCCATTGTTGTCCCTGAATTTTCCATTATCTTTTTTAATCTTTCATAAGTAATTGTTGTATCTGGTTTTAAATTAGCAAGATTTCCAATCTTTTTGTCAAACTCGATTGGATCAATATTTATTTTTTTATGTTCTCTATAATACATTAAATTGATTCTTTTACTTGATGTAAATATTTCATCGATGTATATTTCGGTTTCTTTATCGTTTGGGAGGAAATAATACTTAGATAAGTGAGGGTTTGCTTTTCTATCTTCTTCGTTTCTTTCATATGGTGTTAGCACTTGAGTATATATTAATCTTCCAAGTCTTTTTAGAGCGCTCTCCCAAGAATATGAGTTATCACGTGTATATCTATAACCAGTTATCAATGTATCGATCGGAACATTAAAATGGTTAGCGAGAAGAATAAGTTTTTCTAGTGAAGGCAAACTATCTTCATCACCTTGTTCATATGATTTATATGATCTTAAGCTTAAATTAATAGATCCAATGTCTTTAATAACTTCCTCTTGAGTCTCATTCTTTTCGTTTCTTAATTTTTTTAATTGTTTAGCAATAACTTGTTTTACTTTATTTATATCTAAATTATTCATAGTGCAAACCTTTTCACCTTTTGATGATATTCCTCTCACTTACTTTTGTCTAGCATTTTTTTTAATAATGAAATCAATCCAAGGTAAGGAGGTGATAATATGCGAAAAAAGAAAAATAAAGCTGGAAATATGCAAAATTATGATTCAAAAGGAAGATATTGCGAGGATCCAATAAAAAAGAAATTAAGACTTGAATCTGAAAAAGCAGCGAAAGAGGCACATGAATACGAGAGAAAAATCAGAAATAGATTAACTTTCTTAGAAAATTTGAGAAATAGAGTTGCTCGTAAAAACGATCCTTATTTGTGCGAAGCTTTTGATTTAATAGCAAACGCAAGAAGAGATTGTATTATTGATGCCAATTTTAAAACTTGGGATGATGTTAATCATTGCAACCGTGAATTTGATATTAGAACAAAGAGATGTCTTATTGAAGTCAAAAAGACAGGGAAAGGTTCATCTAATCAATTATTAGCTCAAAAAGCTTATTGTGATAAGAAAAATTTATATCATATTGTATATTCCCCTGAAATGCCATATGGTAGAGTTTGTGCTTTTAGACAGAAAGGATTAACAATAATAACAAAGAGAAATGGTTTAACTGATATAATAAAGAGGTACGAAAAATGAATAATTTAATAATTTACACAAAAGAGCCCTTTACACAAGATAAAGGGGCTAAACAATTAAAAGAGTATTTTAAAAACTATGAAGTTTCAAATGACTCAGAAACTCAACTATTTATGGGCAAATATCCAAATAGTTTTAGTTTGCAACTTAACTCTAAAGAAAATAGACATAATTCAACTGAGTTAAAAGAAGATATTGAAGAATCACTAAAATATATTCCTAATAAAGATTCGATATTTACAGAATTCCTCTATAACAAAGTTCTTGTTGCAAGAAGAGTTATAAACGTTCTATTAAGTATTTACCCTGATTTATGGGTTGAAGATTGCGATTTTGAATGGATTGGATCAGGTGCAGATTATATTAAATCTCATCACATGGATGATCAACTTGGATATAAAACGCCTGACATTTAATAAATATGTGCACCTATATCAAATTGTATTAGTTTAGCAATGAAAAAGTATAAAAAGAGTTTGTTTCCGCCTTGGAACACCAAATAGTCTTATAACCTTGTTTTATCGAGGTTTTAAAAATATCTCTACTACGAAACTACAATATTATTTAGTAGCTTATTATTGTTTTCTTATGACAATAAGTAATTTATTTTTAAATAAACCAAAAACACTTTGAAATAATTTTTATGTTAAAATAAAACCGATAAAACAAGGTTTGTTTAATATATGCAAATTTTAGTTATAAGGAGATATTTATGAAAAGAAAATTATTAAGATTTTTGTGTATATTAATAACCCCCTTAAGTTTAATAGCATGTAATAAAGGAGAAGAAACAACTGATTATTTTCATAATCATGAATCACATTGGGCGTATAACAAAGATTGTAATAAAGTAAATGAAGGCGCTCATAAATTTAACAAAGAACATAAATGTACAGTATGTGGATATGAAGATCCAATATTTATAATTAATAATGATGGAGTATTAACTGGCTTAACTGAGCATGGTAAAACTCTAGAAAATCTTACTCTTACTAATAAAGTACATTTTATTGACGGTAATGCTTTTAATGGATCAAAAGCTAAAAAGATTCATTTATCTGAATCTATATTTGGTATGAACGCTAAAGCATATGATTATATATCTAATATACAATATGAAACAGAAGGGCAAGTTCCTGAACTAGAAAAAGTTAATGAAACTTACTATATCCGTGATTTATTTAAAGATGGATATGAATGTTATGTCGGTAACAAAAAATATCAATATCTATCTGATGCTTTATTAGATTTAAAAGAAAATAATTCTATTATTTATTTATTGAAAGATGATATAAGCATAAATAAGAAAGTAGAATTATCTTTAGAAACAAGAATCGCTAATGCTCCAGAATCTAATTTAAATAGTAAGATAACAATAGATAAT
>DCIT01000024.1:5666-6020 GCA_002317145.1 Caryophanales bacterium UBA1719 | reverse complement strand
TACCAGTTTCCATCGATATCATATAACTTCGCTCCTTCCGCTTTAGTCATCACTAATGGGAATGGATAGTTAAATGCTAAGTTATGTTGAACTCCACCAGGAATAACTTCTTTAGCTTTAGAAATCATCTCCTTACTCTTTTGACATTTCTTTTCGAAATAGTTCTCAACATAATCCTTTAATGCTTCAGGTTTAACAGAGAAGATAGGCTTTTTAATAAGCTCATCTAGTTCTTTAATAACTGCATCTGCATCAAGATATTGATCAATTGCAAATCCATTGTATGCCATAATAAAATTTATACCTAATAGGTATCCTCCTTAAAAAATTAGTATTTATTAATAACTAACATTG
>DCIT01000024.1:0-5606 GCA_002317145.1 Caryophanales bacterium UBA1719 | reverse complement strand
ATTAAGGTATACAATATACGTTATGAATATTAAACAGATTATTAAATATCATACTTCTCAATCTCCAATTAAAGTTATTGATAATAAAGATTTAGTAATTATGTCTTTTAATATTCGCTGTATTTCTAAAGACGATAAAGGTCTTAATTACTATAAAGTTCGTATGCCTTATATTAAACAAGTCTTAGAGGAATATAATCCTGATGTCATAGGATTTCAAGAAGTTAAAGTTAATCAATTTAAATATTTAAAAAAGATATTAAAAGAATATGACTTTGAGTATGTTAAAAGAGATTTAAAGAAAGACGGAGAGGCTAATCCAGTCTTTTATAAAAAGAATAGATTTAAATTGATTAATAAAGATACATTCTGGTTATCCTCTACTTATAAGATAATGAGCAATACGTTTAATGGATCTTGTAATAGAATTTGTTCTTATGTTTATTTATTGGACAATAAATATAATAAAAAATTCTATGTCTTTAACACTCATCTAGATCATAAAAATCAAAATGCTAGATTAGAAGGAATAAAAATAATTAAACACATAATTAAAGAATTAAAAGTTAATAACACTCCTCACTTAATAATAGGAGACATGAATGACTTTTATAACTCTTCTCCTATTAATGAATTATTTACTAATTACATAGATGCCTCTAAATATAAGAATCAAGAAAACATAAACACTTTCCAAGACTATGGAAGAAAAGAAGAAAAAATAGATTATATTGCCTTAAGTAAAAATATTACTGAACTAGACTATAAAGTTATTAATAATAAATATAATAATATTTACCCAAGCGATCATTACCCTATTGAGGTTATTATTAAATTATAGTTATGTTTAAATTTGTTAAACCTGAAACAGTTGGATATAATTCATCAACTTTTCTTAATTTAAGAAATAAATTAGATAACTATAATTTAAGAATCCATACCTTAATGATCGCGAAGGGTAATAATATTTTCTTTAACATTAATAACGGAGTCTATAACGAAAATTCTATTCATAGAATGTATTCGGAGACTAAATCATTAGTGAGTCTAGCAATTGGACTTTTATATGATGATAAGAAAATAAAATTAACTGATAAATTATCTAAATATTTTCCTGAATATATTAATAAAAAGACTGATAAAGTTTTATTAAATCAAACAATTGAAGATACTTTAAAGATGGGAACTTGTCTAACGTGTGAAGATTGGTTTACATCTAAGTATAAAGATCGTGTTGAACTTTACTTTAATCAGAAACATAATCGTCACTGTTTAGACAAGTTCGAATATGATTCAGCAGGTAGTATGGTCTTATCTGCTTTAGTAGAAAAAGTTAGCAAAAAAGATTTATATACTTTCTTATATGAAAGGATATTAAAGTATTTAAAATACTTTGATAACGCTTATATCCTTAAGTGTATTAATAACAGAACTTGGGGAGACTCAGGATTGATGTGCTCCACGATTGCAATGTTATCTTTAGGAAGATTCTTATTAGATAAAGGTAAAGTCGGTAATAAACAATTATTATCTAAAGAATATATTAATAAAGCGACTAAGAAATATTTATCTACTTCTAAAGAAATAGCTAGATGTAAACGTTATGGATATGGATATCAGATATGGATGGTTAAAGATGGTTATGCTTTCTTAGGAATGGGCAATCAAGTAACTATTATTTATCCTAAATTAGATATCGTTGTATCAATGACTGGTAATGCCTTTGATAAAGTTCCGTTCGCTAGAGACTTTATCTTTGATAATGTTTATAAAGCTATAACAACAAAAGAAAAATTAAATAATAAAAAAGTATTAATAAATCCTAAAATAGATATCTTTAAAAATGTTTCTATTAATAAAGAATTAATTTCTAAATATAAAAATAAAACATTTAAATGTTCTAAAGGATTTATTAATTCTTTTAGATTAATTGGTAATGAGAAAAACTGTTCATTAGAGTTCTTAATTAATAAAAAGAAATATGTCATTAATTTAAAAGGTAATTTAACCAAAAAAACTAAAATTAAAGATATCTTTTCTAAGGAAAGAATAGTTAAATTACCTAAATACGATACATATGATTTATATGTTGGAATAGAAGAATCTTCTAAGAATAGATTATTATTACAAGGTCAAGTAATGGGAGATTATTTCTCTGTTATTAAATTAGAGATTATATTTAAAGAAAAAAGCGTAAATCTTAATTTAAAGAGTTACGCTGAGAATTTCTTTAGAAAATATAATGTCAATTATTAATTTAAGAAAGTGTTTGCATCTAAATAATCTTTACGTTTGTTTTCGTAAGGTTTACTTGTATATTTTTTAATAACATCAAACGCTTTTTCTCTTAACTCTGGATATAAATAGTAATTTTCTTTCTGAACAAAATCCGTTAAAACATTTTTGACATTGTCAGTAGAAGAATATGTTAATGATGTATAACCTTGAATAATGTGATCGCCATGATTATATTTTTCTTCTTCTACATATGGTAAATCTCCAAGCATTCCGTCTTTATAAGCATTACTTGAAGAATAACAACCAGGTTGGATATAACCCATAAAAACGTTTTTATATTTTAATGCAAAGTTGTTTGAATGGTCATGGCCACAGAAGAATGCGTTGTTTGCACCTTCACTCGCAATTGCTTCAAATAAAGGAGTCTTACCATCTTCATAACGTACATCATGAGGTGAATAACACAAGTTTTCTCTACGAATCATACGTGATGCTGGTACTTCACTGCCATTAACTTTATAAGTTCTATTATTAAGAAATCCAGTTTCTAAAGAATGCAGTCCAATTGCATCTTTACAATTATCTGCATCTTGATTATATATTGTAAATGCTCGTATCTTATTATCAGGGGCAATACCTTGGTGATAATCTTTGTTGCCTCTACTATTAAATAAATTTAAATAACACGTTTCCATTTCTTTTATAGGATGATGAGAGAATACAGTTGAATGAGGTTCATGACCTTTATTAGCTTCTTTGATTTTATCAAACGTTTCTTTATACCATTGAACTTGACTGTCTCTTACATAATCATAGTAGTCAGTACTAAATACTGTTTTGCCTTCATCAAAATGTTTCTTACCCATATCAACAAATTTATGAAGTTCAGGTTCATATTCATGTGCTTCCTTAACAGACATAATGGTATGCGAATCTAAAAAGAATAAAGATTGAGTGACACCACTTTTGCTTTCTAAATTAACAACACAGTTGCCATCACCTTCGACATCTTTACCATCACTAGTTTTATATTTAAGATTTTTATTTAAACAGTGCGGATAACTTGCCCAAATATTAAGCATTCTATCTCTAGAGATAGATAGAGGATTGCCTTTATCATTTGGACTAGCAGGAGTCTTTTCATGGTTACCTAAAACAGCTGCCCAATAAACTCCTAAGTCTTCCATTAATTGAGCGAATTGTTTAGTTCTTGGTTTATTAAAATTACTAGTAACATTATCGCCACAGAAAACAACAAAATCAGGTTTCTCATTCATTATGTTTCTTGCAAGCATTGAGAAAGTATAATCACACGCTAATTTTTTATGATCTAAATGTAAATCTGTAAATGCTTGAACTTTAAATTCTCCTTTAGCATGTTTAGTTTCATCACTATGTCTAATTGTCATGCCAGGAAGTTTTGATTCGTTATCAATAACAATACCATTGTTAATATTTTGAACTTTTACATCAGAGTCTAAATCATAAGTAATGCCAATGTTATCAAAAACTAATCCGGTAGTAACTACTCCAATACCGGCAGTAGCAACAACGATACCAGACGCAATTAAAATTTTCTTCGTAACTTTTTTCATAATAGATTACTCCAAATCATAATTATATTTTATACTAACTAATTTATTATCTAAATAAAAATCTTTTGCGTTACTTACTTTGTAAGAATGATTAGAGTGATATTCAAGATTTAATTTATCAAATATAACTTTATTAGATCTAATACGATCTTTAAACTCTTTAAATGATTCTACTTGTTTACTAGATAACTCATATATCCAATAAGTATTAAGTCCTGGTTGGACTAAATCATAACTCTTAGAATAATCTTTAAGCATTCCTTGAGTAGTCTTCATAACTCCATCAGATGGTTTTCTTAAATATAGTTCATTCTTAGCTATTAATGCTACATAAGAGTCTTTGACTCTAGCGAAGGCATATCTACCTTCAACTGAATATTCATCAAATAACTCAGTAGGAAAGAATGTATGCGTGTATCTAATAACTTTATATCCAAATAATTTATTGTTATATAAAAATGAATGACTGCGTTTAGGAATGTTATAGATTAACATAGTTACATTCTTATCTTGGGCTGCAAATGGAGCGAAATTATAACAAGCAAAATAACTAGGAGTAGTCTCATAGTTAAATTCTCTAACATCATTTTCAATTATTGGATGCATTGTATATAAAGTAATACCTTTAGGTAAAGTTACTACTGAAGTATTCTTTTGCGCTCCTAAAGAATTCATATGATATCCCTGATTAGTGGACATCTTAAAGTATTTATTTCTATAGGTATAGACATTACTTTCTTCTATCGCCATTCTATTATTATAGAAATTCATCTTTTTAGATAATTTAGGCATTAATCCTAATTTATATAATAAAGGTGAATAATAGAATCTAAGCCAAGACATAAAATTATTTTTATAAAGTTGCTTATTATCCTTTAATAATTTAATAGATAAATTAATAATCTCTGGATTAGTAATAGCGCCCATACCTAATCTCATCATTAGTGATTTATTAGAGTTATCTAATAATCCTTCTTTTCCATAATCTGAAGTATCTAAAGAGAATTTACGTTTAGTAATTGTCTCTTCTTGATCATATAGCTTTTTAACATCTTCACTTAATTGGAATTCTTTATTCTTTAAATAACAAGAGACAAACATTGATTCAGTAGATAAATAATTATTAAATGCGAATTGACCATCACCAAACACTAAATCAATTATAGTTTTACTATGTGGTTCAGAATAACTACAGTTCATAACATTACGAGCATAGTCTCTTCCACTGGCGTTAATAAATGTATCTTCAAATGCAGTCGTCGCAAAAAATCTTAGAATAGTATGGACTTCTTTTTTACATTTATCTTTTATGTCTTTGTTATCTGAGTATTGATATAAAAACGCTAAAGCAGTTAATGTTATTGGAGTGTAATTACTAGAGTAAAATTCACTGTATGAATATTTATTTCTTAGCTCCATCCAAATGTTGAATCTTTCTAAGGCAAACTTTTGATGTTCACTTCCTAATTTATTATCATTAGTGAATCTTTCATTAGGATACATCTTCCCGATTAAGTACTCACAAGCAATAAAACAAAGTTGATGATTTTCAGAATAATAACACATCGAATCATTACCAGGAGATAATAACCAGAATTTAAATCCAATTAAAGCATCTTTAATTTGTTTATCTAAATGAGGATATTTATCTAATATATCTTGCCCGATATATTTAAGTTTAATTAACTGCATAACTCTAAAGTCTGAGCAGTCATATCTTTTATTAATATATTCTAAAAATGGAGTCAAAATTGAAGATAACATTTCTTCATT
>DCIT01000046.1:42415-53313 GCA_002317145.1 Caryophanales bacterium UBA1719 | reverse complement strand
TTCCTTTTTAAAATCTTAATTATTTTTTCTTTAGTCTCTTTTTCAGTTCTAAATATAATACTTATATCTTTTTTCATAATTGACTCCTTGCATATACAATTTTAATATATGTATATACTAAAGTCAAATATGTATATATTATTTAATTTTATTAATTTCTTTAACGAAATTATTAAATATATCTTTATCTTTTAATTTTTTAATTACTTTACCTTTCTTAAATAAGACCCATTCTTTATTGCCACCGGCTAATCCAATATCACATTCTTTAGCTTCACCAGGACCATTAACAACGCAACCCATAATAGCAACTTTCTTATTAATATGATTATCTTCTAGATACTTTAATACTTTAGTTGTTAAAGGAATTAAATTAACTTGAGTTCTGCCACAGGTAGGACAAGAAATTAAAGTAGGGTAGTTAGGATATAAACCTAGATCATGTAATAAACGTTTTGCAGCGATTATCTCTTCAGTAGGATCATTACTTAAAGAAATACGAATAGTATTTCCTATACCTTTTATTAATATAGGTGCTAAAGCACATGAACTTCTAATTAATCCTATCTCACTAGGACCAGCCTCAGTAATACCAACGTGTAATGGATATTTAAATTTCTTACTTGCAAGTTCATAAGCTTCAACAGTATCTTTAACATTACTACCTTTTAAAGATATTACTATATCAGTAAATCCAAATTTTTCTAATATTTTTACATGTTTTTCTGCAGATGCGACTAAAGCTTTTGCACTACTCTTATTAGAAATAGATTTATCTAAAGATCCTGAATTAACTCCTACTCTAATTGGAATATTTTTCTTTTTACAGGCATCGACTACTAATTTAATTTTATCTTCAGTTCCAATGTTTCCAGGGTTGATACGAATAGCATCTACTCCAGATTTAATACACTCTAAAGCGAATTGATATGAGAAATGAATGTCGGCTATTAAAGGAATATTAATTCCTTTTTTAATTTCTTTAATTGCTCTAGCATCGTCAATATCTAATATAGATACACGCATTAAATCTGCACCTAATTTAGCACATTCATTAATTTGCTTTATAACTTCTTTAGTCTTACTAGTTTTAATATTACACATTGATTGGATAAGTATCTTATTAGATCCGCCAATAGATATATTTCCAATTTTTACATTTATGGTTTTATCCCTATTCATACTAAAACATTATAACAAAATTTATCAATTAAAAAAGCCTAACAAAATGCTAGGCTTTAATTAATTAAATCATTAAATTATGCAAACTTCTCAGCGACTTTAATAGCAATCTTAATCATATCGCTTAAACCTTTTTGTCTTTCTTCACTAGACATAATTTTAGGTTTAGTAAAATGATCAGATACTGTAAACATACCTAAAGCTTTCTTACCTAATACATTAGCGTTGCAATATAAAACATAGCTTTCCATTTCGCATCCTAATGCGCCAACCTTCATCCAACGTTTCCACCAAGGTTCTTTTTCATCTTTATTAAGATGATAAAAGATTCCTTCGCTTAGAACATTACCAACTTTAAATTTAGCCTTCGATTTTCTTGCTTCATTAACGGCAGTCTCTAATACTTCATAATCAGGTGTAGCACTATAGATACCATGTAAATTAAAATCCGCTAGATAATCAAAATCACTAGAGGCACTTGAAGCAATAACAATATCTTTAACATTTAAGTCTTTATGGAATCCTCCACAAGTACCCACTCTAATAATTAATTCAACTCCATATTCAGCAAATAATTCATGTGAATATATTCCTATAGATGGTTGACCCATACCTGATGGCATAACAGATATTCTTTTACCACCTTTAGAGTAACCAGTATATCCAACCATTCCTCTTACTGAGGAGACTGCTTTAACTTTAGTTAAGAAAGTTTCCGCTATCCATTTAGCTCTTAATGGATCTCCTGGCATTAAGACGACTTTTGCAAAGTCACCTTTTTTAGCATTAATATGTATACTCATTATCGTTGACCTCTCTCATATGGTTGACCCTCAGCTTTAGGAGCTCGAGAGTTCTTAGAAGTAAGTGCTAAGGCTACTAGAGATAATATATAAGGAATCATCTTAAATAATTCTTTAGTAACCCCGTTAGCTTTTGTTAATTCAATGTGGAAGAAACTTAAGAAGAAATCATAGTAGCAGAAGCTTAAGGCTAAGAAGAAGCTAAAGAATAAGCTTGCGCCCATAATCTTAAATGGTTTCCAAGCACCAAAGATAAGAACCGCTAAGGCTAAGAAGCCAAATCCAGCGACTCCGTTACTAGCATTCCAAACTGAACTTGATGGAATAAGATAAGCAATAGCTCCTAATCCAGCTAACGCACCGGAAATTAATACGCCAATATATCTATATTTAAATACATTGATACCAGCAGATGCTGCTGATTGAGGATTCTCACCGCAGCTTCTTAAACGTAATCCAAATCTTGTTTTAAATAAAGCAAACCAAGAAATAATTAAAATGAAGATACCAATAATTAAGAAGATATTAATATCTAGTTGTCCGATTTGGATAATAAAGTATTTCTTTTGGAAGTTAATTGAGTCAGTACCAAATTTAGAAATACGTTTAGCAAAGACAACACAGAAAGCAGTAGCAAATAAGTTAAGTGCTGTGCCAATTAATGTTTGATCAGCGTTAAATTTAATCGAGACAAATGCTAATAGCATTGAGAACAACATACCCGATACAATTGCCACTATGATTGTAATTAATACAACAAAGAATGGTGGACATTTAACGGCCATTAATCCATTCAGAGTAAGTAAGGCGAAGAAGCCACCAAAAATCATAGTACCTTCAAGACCAATGTTAACAATACCGCTTCGTTCAGAGAACATACCACCTAAGGCAACTAACATTAACGCTACGAAGAAGATAAGGACGTATGTTAATAATATTAAGAATGATGTAGCCATACTTATTTACCTCCTTTATTCGCATCGACAATTAGTGGTTGTTCAGCCTCACTAACTTTCTTACGCGATAATTTCTTTTTGATCCATGGGAAGAATCTCATGGTGATAGCAGTTAATCCAGATAAGTAAACAATAATTGAAGTAATTAAATCAGATATTTCTTTTGGGAACACTGATTGGGTTGTAGCAGTAGCACCGGTAGATAAAACACCTAATAAACCTGCTGCAAATACTGCTCCAATTGGATTCATTTGAGCAATGAAGGCAATGATAATACCATTCCATGGTACTTGAGGTAAGGCACTTGAAATAGTTGCTGACCATTCTTCAATACCTGATAGGTAGAATAATCCAGCACCTAATCCAATAATTGCACCTGAAATAATCATTGTTAATATACAATTCTTTTTAGCATTCATACCTGCATATTTTGTTGCGTGTCTATTATATCCAGAAGCTTTTAATTGGAATCCGAATGTTGTCTTTTCCATTAAGATAAAGGCAAAAATTGCAACTAATATTGCAATAATAAATGCAATAGAGAAAGTATCTCCTAAATTAGAAATACCCATGTTAGGTAATTTACTAATTAATGGTTTAGTAAAATCATATTTACCTGTCGAAGCATTATAAACATATAACTTCCAAGTCTTGTAAGAATCACCAGGATTAATAATAGAACTTAGATAAGTTTGTAATGACCAGTTAACAAAGAATAATCCTATCCAGTTAAGCATAATACCAGAAATAACTTCGTTAACTTTGCAGAATACTTTTAATAAAGCTGGAATTGCTGCCCAAACAGCACCAAATAACATCGCCATTAATAAACATACAGTCCAGTGTTGATTAAGTTTTAAAGCAAATACTAAAGCACCAAAAGCACCTAATGTATATTGACCAGCAGCACCGATATTAAAGATACCTGTTTTATAAGCAAAGATAACTCCAACGCCTGCGCAAAGTAGTGGAGCAAACATTGATAAGATATTTCCAAATCCATTTAATCCATAGAATTTAATTCCGCCTGTAATTAACATTGTGAAATCAAATGGAGCATTCTTTGGAGAAAGAACTACCATTATTAAAAATCCTATGAATAAACCACATACTATGCAGAATAAAGATGAATAAACTTTATTCGCACCAGTACCAGTAAAAGTTCTTTTTATACTTTCACGATTAATTTTTTGTTTTAAGTTACTCATATTATCTAGCCTCCTCTACAAATTTATAATTTCGTTTCGCACCAGACATGTATAAACCTAATTCTTTACGAGTTACTTTCTTAGGATCAAACTCACCAACTAGTTCTCCATCATGCATAACTAAGATGCGATCTGAAAGACCAAAGACTTCGTCTAATTCAAAGCTAACAAGTAAAATTGCTGCGCCTCTTTCTTTTTCTTTTAATAATTTAGAATTAATATTTGAGATAGCACCTATATCAACACCACGTGTTGGTTGAACTGCTACTAATAAATCTGGTTTTCTTTCTATCTCACGAGCAATAATTAATTTTTGTTGATTACCACCAGACATACTTCTAGCGGTGGAGGTATCTCCTTGGCTAGAACGAATATCATGTTTCTTAATTAATTCATTCGCGTTCTTAATTAAATTACCTTTACGAATAAATCCATATCTAGAGAATTTCTTATTTTTGAAATCTCTTAAAACTAAGTTTTGTTTTAAGTCGTATTCAAGAACTAAACCATGTTTATGTCTATCTTCAGGAATATGTGACATACCTAAAGCATTACGAGTTTTAACATCTCCATCTTTAAGTAATTTATTTTTAAATTTAATGCTACCAAGTTTAGTTTTCTCTAATCCTGTAATAGCTTCAATTAATTCTCTTTGACCATTTCCATCAATACCGGCAATGGTAACAATTTCGCCTTCACGAATATTGAAGTTAACATCGGTAATAGAATTCTTTTGTTTAACTTTATCAAACATTGTTAAACCACGAACTTTAAGAATTGTATCACCAGGTTTCTTTTTAGAATTATTATGGATAATGTTAACATTATGTCCAACCATCATTGTTGATAATTTAGCAACGTTAGTGTTCTTAATATCAACAGTATCAATTGATTCTCCTCTTCTTAAAACGGTTACGCGATCAGCGACAGCCATAATTTCATTTAACTTATGAGTAATAAAGATAATTGTTTTACCTTCACGTTTTAAGTTTCTCATAACATTTAATAATCCTTCAATTTCTTGAGGAGTTAAAACAGCGGTAGGTTCGTCAAAGATTAAAATATCATTATCACGATAAAGCATCTTTAATATTTCAGTTCTTTGTTGCATACCAACCGTAGCATCTTCAACTTTGCAGTTAAGATCAACTGATAAACCATACTTACGAGAAATTTCAGTAATTTCCATCGCGACTTTATTTTTATCTACGTTACAAACAAGTTTATTAAACCAGTCTAAAGCTTTCGCACAGTTAAATAATATTTTTCTTTTTAATTTTGTAAATCTACTATCTTTTTTATCAACTTTGGCTTGGACTTTGACTCTTAACCTATCGATCTCTTTATCAAAGTTATTACTAATAGTAGAACTCTTTAAATCTCCGATAGGCATTGCTAATACAAAATCTGCTTGTTCTGGAGTTAAGTGCATTGTATTTATTAAGTTATAACGAATATCAACTTCTGTTTTAGAATCATGAATCAATTTAGTAAATTGCTCCATGCGTTTTTGAATATTGATATAACCAGATAGAATATTTAATCTATTGATTTCTCTATCATCTTTTTCCATAGCATCTTGTAAGAAGTGGACACTAGGAGTTTCTTTACCTAAGATAATGTTCTCTAATAATGTATAACATTCAACAAGTTTAAAGTGTTGGTGGACCATTCCTATTTTTAATTTATTTGCATCATTAGGATCTTTAATTTCTACTTCTTTTCCATTGATCTTTATTTTTCCTTCATCAGGAGAATATAATCCAAATAGAATGGACATGATTGTTGATTTACCAGCACCGTTTTCACCAAGTAAAGCATGGATTTCGCCTTTCTTAATACGAAGGTTAACATTTTTATTTGCGCATATATTTCCGAAACGTTTGGTTATACCAAGCATTTCAACTGCATATGTATTTTTATTTACGTTTGCCATTATGCTACCTCCTTATTTCTTTGGTTCTGGTGTATGAACGATATATCTATCTAAAGGATATTTATCGTTTTCATGTGCTTGTTCTTTAAATTGTTGTTTGTTATATTCGCTTTTAAAATATTTTTCGGTATTAAAACATGAAGGCATACCTTCTTCTTCGCCAAATTCTTTACTCATTCCACTGTAAATTTTAAATGAAGGTTCGACTGCTTGAGTAATTATTTTTTTTGCATTATTCAAATCTTCGTTTGTAAATGTTTTAAATCCTGTTAATACTTTTTTGTCATTTTCGTGATCAGGAATGCCTACATATGAATATATAGGATCAAACTCGTGTTTATTCTCGTTTGCTACAAATCTTGAATTAAGACCTAAATTTATATTGTTATTTACAATATCATCCCAAGCATTGTTAAAATAATAATCTAATGAAACTTTAACAGTTTGACCAACATCCTTTAATCCAGAAGTAATTATAGATTTAATATCATCTGGTTTTTGTTCTTTAAGTAAGTTGTACTGATCACCATCAACTCCAATCCATCTTGCAGCGTTTCTTGGAGCATTTTGATCTTCAAAATTTCTTTCGTTTTGAGGTAAGAAGTGTTCATTATAATAACCAACAGCTTCAGTCACTGATTGATATAATTTACCTCCGCAAGCAAATATTACTTTCGTGTTATATTTAGGATCAGAGTTAGTTAACCAACCTTTACATTTAATACAAGCCATATCATCTTGCATAAATACACCTGCGTAATCATATTCAATGTTAATAAAAGGCAAATTTGTTATTTTATTTTCTAATACAAATTCTTGAGCAGCGTATAAAATACCTTGAATATATCCAAATCCAACAGGATAAACGCCTGGATTAGACATACCACCAAAATATCCAAAACCATAATTGTCTTTTAATTTTCCATCAGTTTGATAATCAAATGTAAAATAATCTTTGCATACAGCGTATCCTGCTAACCACCCTGATACAGCAAAGTCATACGTAACAGAAATTAAATTTTTAGGAGGATTTTCAACTGGAGCATCAATCAAGACAAATTTGGTTTCTTTATTTTCATTCGCCATTTGCGCAGCAGTATCTCCAAATTTAAATCCAGGGAGAATAATAATTTTTGCACCTTTAGCTATTGCTTGACGAACAGAACATTTTCTAGCAAAGTCGCTATCGGCGAACGGACGATAATAGTCATATTGTTTATTATGATCTCTACCATAATCTTTAACAGCTTGCCAACAACCTTGGTTAAAACCTCCATCATCGATATCTCCAACGTCAGAGATCATTGCAATCTCAATATTTCCGCCAGGATTACAACTAGTTAATGTTGATGCAGCTAAAAGAATTGCAGCAGGCATCACTAACAACTTTAAGGATTTCTTCATATACTCCCTCCTTAGATAAGTAATTTAAGCAATAAAAAAGGGGGCACAACCCCCTATTAAATATATTATTTAATATGCTTAAATTTCATACTGGTATATTATTTCATAAATGAAATGATATATCAATTAAAATATAAAAAGTTGCGATATCTTCGAATAGTGATAATATATTTATGCTTAATTAGGAGAAAATACATATGGCTAGAGATCACATTACATTAAAATGTACAGTATGTGGAGAAGAGAACTACATTACTAGTAAAAATAAAAGAAAACAACCAGATAGAATCGAAAAGAAAAAATATTGCCCACGTTGCAATAAAGAGACTATTCATAAAGAGAAAAAATCTTAATTAAATGAAAATTGAATTGCTCTATTTTGAGCACAATTGTAATAGTTATTTATTAATTAATAACCAGGATTGCCTTTTAGTGGATCCTGGTTTTAATCATAATGACTGTTTAATTAATAGCATTAAACAAAGAAATCTTAATCTAAAAGGAGTGTTACTCACTCATGGTCATTATGATCATATAGAGGGATTAATAAATATTAAAAATGTTCCAGTTTATATTTATAAAGGAGAAGAACAATGTCTAACTAATCCTAGATATAATTGTTCCTTTATGTCATATAATGAATTCGTTGTTGATGGATTAGATATTCATACAATAGAAGAAGGTATTATAAATATAATAGGTATAGAAATCGAAGTGATACACACTCCATTTCATACCTCTGGTAGTGTTTGCTATTACATTAAAGAAAAAGGAATAGTGCTTACTGGAGACACGTTATTCTTGCATGCTATAGGAAGACACGATTTACCCACTAGCGAGTCTCGTAATGTCTCTAAATCATTAAAAAAGCTATTTAGATTACCGCATGAAGTTGATAATGATACAATCGTTTATCCAGGACACGGAAGTAAAACTTTACTAAGTAGAGAATATAATTTTTTAAAAAACGAGTACTTAAATTAATTTTTTGTATATAATAGATAAGGTTAAAAAGGAGAGATACACATGATAAATGTTACTGAACTCCGTCCAGGTAATTATTTTATGGACGAAAATAATATGTTCCAAGTCATGGATATATTATTAAATAAAACAGCGATGAGAAAGATGGTCGCTAAAGTAAAAGTTAAAAATGTTAAAACAGGTGCTATCGTGGAATTATCACGTAACTCTGGTTATATGGTTGACTTAATTAGATTGGACAAAAAGAAAATGTCTTATCTATATGATTCCGGAAATACTTTAGTATTTATGGATAATGTCAGCTATGAACAAATTGAAATTTCTAAAGAAAGATTAAAATGGGAATTAAACTTCTTAGTCGCAAATACTGAGATTGATATTCTTTCATATAATGATGAAATCTTAGGTATTTCAATGCCGGTTAAAGTAGCATTAAAGATCACTGATTGTGAACCAGCAGTTCGTGGTGATACAGTTAAATCCGCAATGAAAACCGCTACATTAGAAACTGGTTATCAATGCAAAGTTCCATTATTTATTGATAATGGAGAAACCATTTATGTCCGTACCGATTCTGGTCTATATGACGGACGTGCACAATAAGGAGAAAATATATGGGTACAGGTAGTATTGTTGGTATCGCAATTGGATGCTTTGTTGGTGGATTAGTCTTAGGATTTGTCTTAACAAGAAAATTAATTAAAAGAGAAATGAAAAAGAATCCTCCAATCAACGAAAATATGATTAGAGCAATGTTCATGTCTATGGGTAGAAAACCATCTGAAGCTCAAATTAGAGCAGTCATGAATAACATGAGAAATTCTCAATAATAAATATTTAAAATTTATTTATAAAAGAGCATTTTATAAGGTGCTCTTTTTTTTACTTATAATAATATAATTATATTAATATAGTCGAAATATTTATTATTGTGAAAAGTTGCGCGCATATGTGAGAAACGACTAGTTTTTAAATACGCTCACGCGAGAAGTTTTTGCAAAATTACTCGTTTTTTTGTAAAATAATTAAACGTTATGGCAAATGAACACATTAAGTCCAGTAATTATGGTGCAGATGATATTGAAGTCTTAACCGGATTAGCTGGTGTTCGTAAACGTCCAGCAATGTATATTGGTTCGACTTCTTCTCGTGGCCTACATCATTTAGTATGGGAAATAGTCGATAATGGTGTTGACGAAGCGCTTAATGGTTATGGCGATACAATTAATGTTACATTAAAAAAAGATGGCTCTATTACTGTTGAAGATAAGGGTAGAGGTATCCCAGTTGGTATAAATAAAAAATATAATAAATCCGCGATTGACTTAATATTTACTGAATTACATTCAGGTGGTAAATTCTCAGATAAAGTTTATTCTAATTCTGCTGGTTTACATGGTGTTGGAGCGTCAGTTACTAATGCTTTAAGTGAATGGCTTGATGTTACTGTATATCGCGATGGAAAGATCTCACATATCCGTTATGAGAAGGGTGGTAAATTAGTCACTCCTTTAGAGGTTATTGGAGAGACTCGTAAGACTGGTACTATAGTAAACTTTAAACCTGATTCTAAAATATTTACAACAACAGAATTTAAGTGGGAGACTATTACATCACACTTACAAGAATCTGCATTTGTCTTAGGTAAAGTAAGATTCAATATCAAAGATGAAAGAAGTATCCCATATAACGAAGTTAGTTATTATTACACTGAAGGATTAAGAGAATATGTTGCAGCATTAACGCAAAATAAAACTCCAATATCTCAAGTAATTTATTTTTCTGATACAACTTCTCCAATTAAAATGGAAGTCGCATTACAATATTGTTCAAATGATTATAATGAGTCTATTTATAGCTATGCTAATAACGTTAGAACTCATGATGGTGGTACACATGAAACAGGATTTAAATTAGGTATCACTAGAGCGGTTAATGATTATGCTGAAGAAAAAGGATTACTAAGAGGAAAGAAATTAGAAGGTGGAGATATCCGTGAAGGATTAACCGCTGTCTTATCTTTAAAAGTTCCTGAGAATAAACTTGAGTATGAAGGTCAAACAAAAGAGAAATTAGGAACTCCTGAAGCAACTTCTTTAGTTAATAATTTTGTTTATACAAAACTAACATATTTCTTAAACGAAAATAGCGAGTTTGCTGTTAATCTTGTTCAAAAATGTATTGATTCTCAAAACGCTAGATTAGCGGCAAGAAAAGCAAAAGATGAAGCTCGTGGTAAAAAGCAAAGAAAAGAAATTATTCTTTCTGATAAATTAACTCCTGCGCAATCTAAAGATTATCCTAAGAATGAATTATTTATTGTTGAAGGTGAATCAGCAGGTGGATCAGCAAGAAAAGGAAGAGACAGACTTCATCAAGCAATATTACCTTTAAGAGGTAAACCACTTAATACTGATTCTATTAC
>DCIT01000046.1:37953-42404 GCA_002317145.1 Caryophanales bacterium UBA1719 | reverse complement strand
ATGGATAGAATGCTTAAGAATGAAGAGTTTGCCACAATCATAAATACTATCGGTGCAGGTGTTGGAAGTGAATTTGATATTAATGATTCTAGATACGGAAAAATAATTATCATGACCGATGCTGATACTGATGGAGCGCACATCCAAACATTATTATTAACATTCTTCTATCACTACATGCGTCCATTAATTTCGGCTGGAATGATTTACGTTGCAGTTCCTCCTTTATATCGTGTATTTAAAGATGATAAAGAAATATATGCTTGGAGAGATAACGATTTAGAAGATGCAAAAGCCAAAATAGGTAGAGGATATGAAATATCCCGCTTTAAAGGTTTAGGAGAAATGGACGCCTCTCAACTTTGGGAAACAACTATGAACCCTAAGAATAGATTATTAGTAAGAATAAGAATAGATGATCCTTTATTAGTGGAATCTCGTGTCGCTATCTTAATGGGTAAAGATGCTTCTTTACGCCGTAAATGGGTAGAAGAAAATGTTGATTTTAATGAGAAAGATAATTTCGAGGATATTAAATAATGGCGAAGAAAGTAATTGAAGATAGAATAATAAAAGAAAATATCGCCATTGAACCGCTAGATGATGTCATGGGTGATAGATATGGAATATACGCTAAGTATGTTATCCAAGATCGTGCCATCCCTGATGCTCGCGATGGTCTTAAACCTGTTCAAAGAAGAATAATCTATTCAATGTGGGCAAATAAAAATACCTCACAATATAAAACAAGAAAATGCGCAAAAATAGTTGGTGATGTTATTGGTAAATATCATCCACATGGTGATACATCAGTTTATGAAGCTTTAGCCAGAATGTCCCAAGACTGGAAAGTTCGCATGCCTTTAATCACCTTCCAAGGTAATAATGGTTCTATTGATGGCGATCAACCAGCCGCCTATCGTTATACTGAAGCTAAGTTAAGTGAACTCGCTGATGAACTAGTTAAAGATTTAAATAAAAACGCTGTTGATAAAACATTAACTTATGATGATACGGAATATGAACCAATCGTCTTACCATCTCGTTTCCCTAACTTATATGTTAATGGTGCAGAAGGTATTGCCGTTGCTCTAGCAACCGAAATACCTCCACATAATTTAAGTGAATTAATTGACGCAATTATTTACCGCATCAATACTCCTGAAGGCGTTGAACCTTTAGACTTAATGAAATATGTTAAGGGTCCTGATTTCCCAACTGGAGGTATTATTCTTTCTGGTGATGGTCTAAAAAATATTTATGCGACTGGACACGGAAGAATTGAAATAACTGCTAAAGCAAAAATAGAAGAAGGCGATAAATTAAATAAGATTGTTATCACTGAGATTCCGTATAAAGCAGTTAAGATAAATATCGTTCATGAAATAGATGAAATTCGTCATAAGAGAGTTATTGAAGGTATCTTAGAAGTACGTGATGAATCAGATCGTCATGGATTAAAAATAGTGGTTGATTGTAAGAAGACTGTTAATCCTGAAGCTATCTTTAATTTCTTAATGGAGAAGACAGGATTAACTACTGGATATACTGCTAATATCGTCGCGATTATAAATGGTCATCCACGCACATTAAATTTACTTGATTATGTTGATTGTTATATAGATCACCAAGTTCAAGTAATCACAAGAGTAAGTCAATATGACTTAGAAAAGAATAAAGCACGATTAGAAATCGTTACTGGAATTATCATTGCGATCTCTAAACTTGATGACGTTATTAATATAATAAGGAAGAGTAATGATAAAGCTGATGCTAAAGAAAAATTAAAAGCTGCATTTAAATTTACTGATAATCAAGTTGAAGCGATTGTCATGATGCCTTTATATAAGTTATCGCATACTGATGTAAATATTCTTAACGAAGAAAAGAAGAACTTAGATAAAGAAATCATTAGATTAACTAAGATAGTTAATGATCGTAAGACTTTAAATAAAGAATTAATTAAAGACTTAGAAAATATTAAGAATAAATATGGGGATGAAAGAAGAACTGCAATTAGAAATCCAAATAGAATTAATAGAGAGTTTGATAAACGTGACTTAATTAATAAAGAAGATGTCATGGTTGCATTAACTCGTGATGGTTATATTAAACGCAGTTCAATAAAATCCTTTAAGAGTAGTGATGAATCATTACCAGGAATTAAATTAGGAGATGTCTTAGTATACGCTAACCAAGCAAATACAGAAGATACTTTAATTGCCTTTACTAATAAAGGTAATTATATAACGATGTCCGTCCATGAAATTCCGGAAACTAAATGGAAAGATGAAGGTAAACAAATAAACTATAAGATTAACTATAACGCTCAAGAAGAAAAGATTATTAGAGCATTTACAGTTAAACACTTTAGAAACGATATCTTTTTTATCTTAGCCACGAAACTTGGACAAATTAAACGTACATTCATTTCAGAATATGAACTAAGTAAATGCTTTAGAACATTTACGGCGATGCGCTTAATGAGTAATGATGAATTAGTTGATGTCTCTATATCTACCGGTAACGATAATATATTATTATTCTTAAGTAATGGTGAAGCTAGTTACTATAACGAAAATGCTTTAACTCCTATTGGAGCAAAAGCAGGTGGAGTTAAAGCTGTTAAATTAAATAAATCCTATGTTGTTGGATTATTAACTTTTGCGCAAGATGAGAAAGAAAAGATATTAATTATTACTGACCATGGATGTTATCGTATCTTTGATAACTTACATATTTCTTTAACTAAACGTTTACAAAAACCATCTTTAATTATGCCAACATTTAAAGGTGATCCACATAAGATTATGGGAGTGAAGAAATTAATTAATATTGGAGAAGAAATCTCCATAATGGCGATTACTCAACTTAAAGGATTACTTGAATTTAAAATTAATGATTTTCATTTAACACCTTTAGATAAGTATGCTAAAGCAAACTTACCAGTTATTAAAAAAGATCAAATTTTATACTTATATTCTCATGGAGAAATAGTCCCAGATTCTTTAAAGAGTAACTATAATCCAAATAACTCTAATAACAATAATAATGATATAAATAAACAAAATATTGAAGAAAATAAAAAGGAAGAGAAATTTAAACAAATTTCTATCTTTGATGAATAATGCTTAAATTATTTACTCCAACTTTTTACGCCCAAAATATATTTGAAATTACTATCGATTTTTATAAGAAAAATAATATTAAAGTTGTCTTGTTAGATTTAGATAATACTTTAGATTCTTATAAGGCTAAAACTCCATCAGAAAGAACTATTAATTATATTAAGTTATTAAAAGAAAATAATATACGTCCTATTATTACAAGTAATAATAGTGGTAAACGTGTAAGCGAATATTCCAATGCTTTAAATGTTGAATATTTATCATCAGTATTTAAGCCATTTAAACATCGCTTATTAAAGAAATTAAATGAGTTAAATATTAATAAAGATGACTGTCTATTAATAGGTGACCAACTACTCACGGATATTAGATGTGGAAACGCTTGTAAAATTAAAACAATCTTAACAGAAAAAATAGTAAAAGAAGATCAACCAACAACTCACATAAATAGAATTTTTGATAAACCTTTACGCGCGCGATTAAAAAAATGTGGTAAACTAAATAATTGGAAGGAAAATCAATGAGCAAGTTAAACATCATAAGAAAGTGTTATAGCTGTGGTGCAACATTACAATGCGACGATCCTAATAAGGATGGATACATTTCTAAAGAAATGTTCGAAAATGACGCACGTGTAATGTTCTGCAAAAAATGCTATGACAAAGACTCATATGATCTAGAACCTAATAAGGTTGTTTTATCTGATGCTTTTAACGTAATTTTAGCTGACGCGCACGCGACAGATGCCCTTATAGTTTTAGTTATTGACCTATTTTCTTTTGAGGCAGCATTAAGCTCAGAATTAACTAAAAAATTACAAGGAAGAAACATTTTAGTTGTCGCTACTAAGCGTGATTTATTACCAAGTTATGTTAATGACGATATCTTAAAAGAAGACGTCGCTCATAGAATGAGAATGGAGAAAATAATTGTTAAGGATATAATCCTTACATCATCCACAACTGAACTTCATATTAAAGAGATTATCAAGAAAATTAATGAACTTAGAAAAGGTCATGATGCTTATTTAATTGGTGGTGATGGTGCAGGTAAAACTTTATTGATTAATGCAATCTTAAGAAATTATAAAAATCCATCTAATCGTCAAATTAAAACTATGGAATATCCAGGTACTACATTTAGAGTTTTACAAATTCCATTAGATAAGAACTGCACATTATTTGATACCGAAGGTATCCAAATTACTAACTCGATATTTAATCATGTTGAAAAAGAAATATATCGTCAAATAAATCCTAACCGTGAAGTAAAAGAAGAATGCGTTAAGATGTGGAAAGATGTTTCTATATTTGTTGGAACAAT
>DCIT01000046.1:30521-37873 GCA_002317145.1 Caryophanales bacterium UBA1719 | reverse complement strand
TTAAAGAGAATCTCTACTCGAAGAGTAGAAGAAATATTTGAAAAGCACTTAAGAAAAAAGAAATACACTCCATCTAGTCAAAAACTTAATTCTTTAGCAGACTTTAATACTTATGAAATTAAGATTACTGAAAAAGAAGGAAGAGATATTGGAATACAAGGATTAGGATGGATATCCTTTATGGGCGATAATCAAACAATAAGAGTTTCTGTTCCTAAAGGAGTCGGTGTTTATTCTTGCCGTGCAAAAATTCCACATGATAAATAATAAAGATAAAAAGAAGCTTAAAGCAATCGCTAATACTTCAACCCATAAATATCAAATTGGAAAAGATAAAACAGATGATAATGTTATCTTAACTTTAGTTAACGCTTTAAAAGCGCATGAATTAATTAAAGTATACTTTAATAAATCAGTCGCTTCATCCATTGATGAACTAACTAAAGTTATTATTAACAAGACAAATAGTGAACTTGTTGGTCAAATAGGACACATGATCATTATTTATAAAGAGAATAAAGAAAAGAAAAATCGCATTATATTATAAATATGGAAAAGCTCGTATTATTTGGTGGGACTTTCGATCCTGTTCATAACGGTCATTTAAGAATAGCGCGTTTTGCCTCACTTAATTTAAATGCTGATGTAGTATTTATACCTGCGAAGTCTCCAAGATGGAAAACTCCAAATGCTGATGTTAATGATAGACATAGAATGCTTCATATCGCTTTAAAAAAAGAAGGGACTGGAAGTGTATATATATCTAAGTACGAAATGGAATCTAAAGATGATATCAATTATTCAATTGATACAGTTAAATATTTTAAAGAGAAATTTAAGAATAGAGAAATAGTGTTATTAATAGGATCAGATCAAGTCGAATCTTTTGAAAAATGGAAAGATGCAGATAAGATAGCGGAACTAGCTACTATAGTATATGTTGCTAGACCTGATATTAAAATCGATAACGATAATATATCTAAGTTTAAAATGAAACGTTTAGATTATGACGGTAGTGGAACAATATCCTCTAGTAAAATTAGAAGTTTAAAAGAGTTAGATACTCCAAAAGAAGTATTAGATTATATTGCCGAACATAAATTATATTATTTTAATGAATTAACAAAACTATATTCTGAGAAAAGATTAGAACACGCCATTAGCGTTGCTAATGTCGCCTATAAGATTGCGATAAGTAATTCTGATGTTGTTAATCCTGGAGATGCTTATATCGCCGGATTATTACATGATATAGGTAAGAATATAGATTCAAATGAACAAAAAAGAATCATGCAAACATACTTTAAGGATTATTTAACTAACTTACCTCCTAATTTATATCATCAATTTGTTGGAGCATACATTGCTAAGATGAAACTAGGAATAGATAACCAAGCTATTATTGACTCTATTATGTTTCACGCGACGGGTAAGGCACACATGACACCTTTAAGTAAAATAATATATAGTGCGGATAAGGTAGATCCATTAAGAGGGTATAATTCTAAAAAGTTAATTAGAACCTGTATCAAAAATTACTATGAAGGGTTTAATTTAGTCTTAAAAGAAAATAAGAAATATTTATTAGAAAAAGGTTGTCAAATAAATAACCCATTAACTGAAGCATGCTTGAAGCTATATTTAGGAGAGTAAATTTATGAATCAAAATGATGTTTTAAAGATTATCAAAAAAGCTATTTTAGATAAGAAGGGTGAGAGGGTAGAAATCATAGACGTAAAACACCTAACTCCTTTCGCAGATTTTTATGTCATTTGTTCAGCCTCAAATTTTAGGCAAATTGATGCCATAAAAGATAGCGTTATTTTTGCCCTAGAAAAAGAGGGGGTAAAAATAGGCCATTCTGAAGGCAAGTCTACAAGTGGCTGGATCCTTATAGATGCCTATCAATATGTCATCAACATTTTCTCAAAGGAAGCAAGAAAGAATTTTGACCTTGAAACCTTACTTAAGAGAAAGTAGGGTAGGTCACCCAAAATTAATATGAGGCTCCCAGGTCGGAGCCTTTTTTTCTACCCTAAGGTTTTAGACCAAGAGCGGTGGGAGTAGTGGTCAAAAATCTTAAAAAATGAAAATTAGTAGTTTTGGTAATCCACAAGTCACTTGGTCAAAAAACACCTTACTTCGCATAAGGTATATTATGTTAACCTATTAATAAAGAAATAAGTATTAATCGAATACTTTTGGAGTTTTCCACAATTGACTGATTTTTCGATTTTAGGCAAAAATACCCTAGTTTTCCACAATACTAACAAAAATTAGTATGTACTAAAAAACTACTAATTTTGATTTTTAGTCTATAACTTTATCTATGAAAGAATTGATATCGTCATGTATCAAAATCTTAGCTTTATAATCTAATGGAGTCTCATCCTTATTTATGATTACTAACCCATTATTTCCATTAAAATAATAAGGTAAACTTGCGGCAGGATTTACCACCAAACTTGTCCCAATACAGATCATTAAATCCGCTCTTGAAACAGCCTCCATTGCCTGGCTTAAATTATCCTCATTTAAAGGCTCATTAAAAAGCACAACATCTGGCTTAATAAATCCACCACATTTTGGACACTTTGGAGGCACCCCTAATTTTAGTATACTTTTTAAGTCAAAAAATGAATGGCAATTTAAACAAAAATTTCTTTGAGTTGAACCATGGATTTCGATAACATTTTTTGACCCAGCTAAAGTATGAAGTCTGTCTATGTTTTGAGTAATAACAATTGCCTTATCATTTAACCTCGCAATTGCCTTATGTGCATTGTTAGGTTTTGCATCAAAAATCATCTCATTAAAATAGTACTCATAAAACTTCTTGGTATTCATCATAAAATACTCGTGAGAAACTATCTCTTCATAAGTTGCCCCGTACTTTATATTATTAGCGTCTCTTTTTAAGAGACCATCCTTGCCTCTTATGTCGGGTATCCCACTAGCTTTACTAATACCTGCCCCGGTTAAAAAGACTATTCTTTTACTTTGCTTGATTAGTTTTCTTAGCTCTTCTATTTTGGTTTGATCCATTCTTTTTAACTCCTTTCTTAATATAGTTGAACACTATATCAATAATGACAATTATGAATATTGCTATTAAAGATAAGGCTATAACATTAGTTGAATTAGCGTTTAGATATTCAACTTGAATCATTCTTCCTAAACCTGCTAAGGTATTTGATCCTGCTAGAATCTCAGCCATAATAGAAACTTTCATTCCTAATCCTAGAGATTGAATCATTGCTAATAATATATAAGGATAAATAGTAGGAACATAAACTTTAAAGAATGAATTAAAAGGACTAGCCCCATTCATAGACATCTCATCTTTTAAATTAGAGTCAATATTCTTAACGCCATCTAAGAACGCTTGATAGAAAAGCGGAAACATCATTAAAGAGGAAACTATAATTGGAGTCCAGGCTGGTTTAAGTAAGACTACTAAAACTAAGACTACCGCTGCGGTAGGTAATGTTCTTAAAAATACTATTAATGGTTTTAATATAGCCTCCAAGCGATAAAAGTATCCAGACAAGATTCCTAGAATCGCTCCTAATATCAAAGATATTAAAAATGAAATTAGTAATCTTAAGAACGTTCCACCTATTGCTTGATAAGTATATCCTTTACCTAAATACGAAAAGAATACCGGAATCACTTTTATTGGAGTAGGAAATAATGTGGAGTTAATAATAGCAGCTAAACCCCACCAAGAAAAGAATAAAAGTATTACACCTAATATAGTGTAAATTGTTATCTTTTTAGATTTATCTAAATTTTTAATTTTATTCCACATAGATAAACTCACTTTCATTATATCTTTCTTTTGATCCAACATTACTTAAAAAATTATTAACATCTTCATAAGTAAACTTCTTAGTTGATTCATAAATAGCAAAACCGTTTTTCTTATTCTCTTGAACTGTATAAGCAATATCTGTTTTAAATCCAAACTTATTTGATACCGTTAAATCATCACCATATTTTTTTAAATTTTCTTTTACAATATTAGGATTATAAATGCAGTTATCAATACGTTCATTTAACTCATTAAAATAAGTTTTAAATTTATCCTTTTTATTATTATAAGAATTCTTATTAATAAATAACGCAGCCTGAGGAATTATTAAATTATCAAAGGTAATTTTCTTTTTAAATGAGAGGGTTCCTTTTTGTTTAGCTAAAGCAGTTAATGCTGGTTCAGCTAAGACATAATAATCACTAACATTATTTAACGCTTTTGCTAATACTTCCGAAACGTCTTTCGAATATTCAACTTTACATTTATATGTATCGTTTAACTTATTAGTCACTAAATATGGTATAGAAGTTTCATTACCAAAAGAGGTTAATGTTTTACCTTCAGTTGGTTCACCTGTTTGAGTAAGACTAACTAAATATAAATTACCATTAGTGATTAGCTTTGCTAATCGATAAGGGCAATCTTCATATTGTTTTATTTGCTTTAATCCACTAGTCGCGTCCACTACTAATACATCATATTTTTTATTTTGAAATTCCGCTAAGATTTGAGCTGCTCCACTTATTGTTTCAAAATTTTTGTTATTGCCTTGATCATAAAAAATTATTGAAGGCGCACCTAAAGGACATTTTGTAGTTATCTCATTATTTCCTTTACAAGAAAAAACGGATAATACAGGGAATAATAACAAAAATAATTTACCCTTCATACTATATATTATTTATTAAAATAAATAAGATTACAAATTAGATGCTTTATTTACAAATGAAAAGCCCCACGAATGGAGCAGTTCTGTATAAAGCTTCCGCATTTGCAGCTGGGAATCACTGGTCTTACGACATTTTCATTATAAATTAAATTATTTAAATATCAAGAATTTTATAGTGTTTTAAAATATAGTTTTCTATTTCCTTATACGGAAGTAATAATTTTATTAATTTTTTGTTTGAAATATTTCTTTCATTTTTTATAAAATAAAGCTGTTTTGCTTTATTTATGATATATTTTTGGTTTCTGTTAATAAAATTAATTTCATTAATAAGTAAGTCTTTATATTTAAAATTTGATATTTCACTTATTGTGAGAGTTTCAACAAATTTTTTAGGAACAGGAATCATGCAATTCAACATTATCTTCCCGATTATACGTTTTCTATTATGTTTAAATTGATAAATTTTTATAATATGTTCACAATTATTTTTATCAATAAAATCATTGTATTTTGGTGACGAAAGTGGAGCATAATAATTTAAATTATTAATTTTAAATAAAACTCCTATATACTTTCTACCATATAATCCACCGTTGTTTTTATTGAACATAATATGGGGAAATATCCTACGCAATTGATCAATATAAATATCATTAATTTTTACAATTTTCATTGTTAACTCCTTATTTTTAATTAATCTAACCAAGTAAAAAAGGTCAAATTTGGGAAACAAGAAAATTTAAATATATTTTAATTTTAATATAATCAAAATAAAATTGGTGTCAAACTAAGAAAATTAATTATTTAGAATATTTCTTTAATATAATTACCCAACATCGATTTCGATTTATTTAAATCAAAATTGTACAGAATAGAATCGCCTATATCCGCAAAGCTATCTCTTTCAGAAATCATCTTTCCGTTTTTAATTAATTTAGAGTAAGCAATGAATGGAACTTTTTCACGAGTATGGTCTGTACCTTTAAAGGTTGGATCATTACCGTGATCGGCTGTGATGATTAATAAATCATCCTCTTTCATATTTTCTAAAAATTCTTTTAATTGTATATCAAAGTCTTCAATACATTTTGCATATCCAACAGGATTTCTTCTATGACCATATTCAGAATCAAACTCAACTAGGTTTACAAAGTAAAGACCTTCTTTATTATTAGTTTTTAATTCATTAATAGTCTTAATCATTCCATCATTATTGGATTTAGTTTTTATTGAAGTTGTGATTCCAACTTGATTAAAAATATCTCCAATCTTTCCAATCCCTAATGTTAAGATTTTGTTCTCTTTTAGAATATCTAAGGCTGTTACTCCTGATGGGTTAACAGCAATATCATGTCGACCAGCTTTGTCTCTTACAAAGCATGTTTTATCTTTGCCTATAAATGGTCGAGCAATTATTCTTCCAACAAAATATTCTGGCTTCATACATATCTCACGAGCAATATCACATACATGATAAAGTTCCTTTATAGGAACTATATCTTCAAGGGCGGCAATTTGAAGAACAGAATCACTTGAAGTATATAAAATTAAAGATTTATCTTTCATATGCTGCTCACCTAAATCAGCAATAATTTGAGTTCCGCTTGCAGCATAATTACCAATAAATTTATATCCAGTTTTTTCTTCTAATTCTTTTATTAAAGAATCTGGGAATCCAGTATCAGTAAATGTTTGAAATGGTTTGGTGGTATTAATACCCATCATCTCCCAATGACCAGTCATGGTATCCTTACCTTTACTAGTTTCTTTTAATATCGCAGTTATTGAATTAGGATGATTAACTTTACTTAATTCTCCATTAAGAAAATCTCCTAACCCTAATTTAATTAAATTAGGAGCGTTTAAGCCTTTATTACTAATAACAATATGTTTTAAAGTATTAGATCCAACATCATTAAACTTATTCGCATCAGGCATCTCACCCACTCCTAAGGAGTCTAATACTATAACAAATATTCTTTTATACTTTTTCATACGTTTAAATTATAAATCATTTATCGTTATCTATATATAGATTATATGCATCTTTAATTCTTTTAGTGGATACATGAGTATATATTTGAGTGGTCGATAAATTTTCATGACCTAGCATTTCTTGTACCGCTATTAAATCTGCACCATTCTCTAACATATGTGTTGCAAAACTATGTCTAAGAATATGTGGATAAATATTTTTAGTGATGTTCGCTCTTAAAGCATATTCTTTGATCTTCTTAAAGAAGAATTGTCTAGATAATTGTTTACCATATCTATTTAAAAATACATATTTAGACGTATGTCCAATGTTATAACATCTAATCATATTTATATAATTAGCTAGCCACTCTAAAGCATAATCTCCTAAAGGAACATGTCTTTCTTTACTACCCTTACCTTTAATCTCTAAATATTTTTTAGAGAAATTAATATTTCTAATTTGTAGATTAAGTAATTCTGAGACTCTAAGTCCAGAAGAATACATTAACTCTAACATCGCTTTATCTCTAAACTCTTCATCTTTTTTAGTATCAGGAGCATTTAATAACGCTTCGACTTCTTCTAGAGTTAATACATCCGGTAATCTTTTGATCGTTTTAGGTGAAGGAATCTTCTTAAGTTGAATATCAATAATATTCTCTCTT
>DCIT01000046.1:0-30486 GCA_002317145.1 Caryophanales bacterium UBA1719 | reverse complement strand
GATAATCTTCTTAAAGCAGTTGAGACTGATAAACCTT
Organism: Caryophanales bacterium UBA1719; assembly: GCA_002317145.1. GTDB lineage: Bacteria > Bacillota_I > Bacilli_A > RFN20 > CAG-826 > UB1719. The sequence continues at coordinate 30,449 of DCIT01000046.1, read as the reverse complement.
TGTTAAGTTCAACCGCTAAAAAATCAGATAGATCAGTCGGATATAATTCACTTGTATCCTTTTTATCTTTAAAGAATAAAAAGAACTGCTTTAAGTCTGATTCATAAGATTCTACTGTTTGTTTTGAGTTACCTTTCTCTGCTATTAAATATTGATAAAACTTTTCTAAGGCATCATTTATTAACATGTTTTTTCTCCTTAAGCATAATAGATGCTTTATCGACAACTTTACGATTAAACTTTCTATTCACTTGATTAATAACATCACTTACTTTATCTATTGGAGCATCTTCAAATAAAGATAATTGAACATTGCTTTCATGAAGAGGGACTAGATTTTGTAGAGCGACTCCTACTAAGCGAAATGTCTTATTAAGAAAGTTCTTAATATATAAAGAGTTAGCAACTTTATAAATTACTTCAGCATCATTACTAGCCTTATCTAAAGTATGGGATTTATTATGAGTTTGAAATTCAGTATCTTTAAGTATTAATTGAATAGTCTTTCCTTTTAATCTTTCCGCTTTAGCGTCTTCACTGACATCTTTACTCATTAAGTAAAGAACTCTAGATATTTCATCTTCGTCATCAGTATCATTCATTAAAGTTGAGGTATGCGATATTGATTTAGGATCAGGATACTCTAAATATATTTGATTATCAGATGTACCTTCTAAAGCACTTTTAATATATTCATAAAAACTTCCAAAGTATTCTTGTCCTTCAACTTTATTAATAAAGTTATATAAGTCTTCAATAGTGTGAACTCCTAAACTTTTTAATTTAGGTGCTGTCTTTTTACCTATCCCAAAAAAGTCATTAACCGGTAAAGGAAATATTTTATCTTTAATATCTTTTTTTCTAATAATAGAAATCCCCATAGGTTTTTTTAAGTCACTTCCCATCTTCGCTAAAAAGCGAGTAGGTCCAACTCCTATCGAGCACATTAATCCTGTTTTTTTATATAGTTTTCTTTGAAACTCTTTTAAAAATAATTCTGGATTTTTATTCTTTATTACATTAGTAATATCCATATAACATTCATCAATAGAGGCTTTCTCTACTTTTGATGTATAGGTATGGCAATAAGCAAAAAACTCTTTGCTCATCAAAGAATAAAAATTAAAATCTCCAGGACACATAATAATTGATGGACATAATTCCTTTGCCTTATAAGAAGGCATACCTGATCTAACTCCATACTCTCTAGCTTTATAAGAACATGTTGAAACTATACCTGCTCTACCTAAAGATCCAATCATTACAGGTTTATTAACTAGCTTAGGATTTTTAAGTTCTTCGCATCTAACAAAAAAGTAATTTAAGTCAACATGCATTATGACATTAGCCATAATATTATGTTAACCAAATTACTTTTAAATTCAAATGTTTCTTACATTCCAAATATTAAAACAGCATCTTTTTTTGAAACATCTTCTTTTGCAGTAAACGAAATTAAAACCGTTCCATGATCTACTTTTGCATATTCTGGCGCAGGTCCTAGTATAATAGCTCCCGTCTTAGCTGAATATGCTCCAGTGCATTCAATAGGCGATCCATCTATCGTTGCTTTTAATGAAGTCGTATCAACAAAGTCAATTTCACTAATAATAACCAACATGGTAATCGGATATTCAACAGTTGGACAAATTTTAAAAGTATATGTATTGCCTTTTTTTAATTTTAAAAAGTTTAAGTTCATGTAAGTTTTTTCTCCAGAAGAACTGGTCAATGAACTTAACTTAATATCAATTGCATCACTTATTGATTTTGGTTCGTCAACAATAGTTGTTTCAACCTTATAACCACCAAACCCTTCCATTTTGTTTATTATAAAATCGCTATTTAGTTTGAAAAATTTAATTTCTTCATTAGATGCGCTATCGTTAGAATACTGTATATATTTATCAGAGCAGACATAACTTCCGTTTTCTTTAAAAACATCAGAAAGTTCCATATTAAAGAAAATATCTCCATCTAAAATTACAGGAGTCTCACTTTTACCAAATGCATAAGTATGTAAGCCATCTTCGCCTAAAGAAAGGGTAAATATATCTTGTATATCTTCATCAAATGGTACACCATCTTCGTTGACACCTTTCATATGGGTAATTTCTTTTTCAGAGTATACTTTATCTGTGTTTTGATAATCTTCTTTATATTTATTATATAATTCAATAAATTTATTCTTATCAATTGTTCGAACATTCTCACCCTTATTTAATAAAACAGTAGGAACAGTAACTGCGGTCGCTACAATACCTGCGCCTAATAAACATACACTTGCTTGAACACAAGCGTTTAAATTTCTAAACCAAGTAATTCTAGGAAACTTAGGTATCTCACAATAGGTATCCCCTATTAATGCCCACTTACGACCATTAAGAAAGAACTTATTATCAACATTATTTTTATCTCCAAAATTACTAACATCTTTTTTAGAAAATTTAAGTAAATGCCCTTTACGATTTCTATATCTTTTATTGTATTGTTCGATAGTCATATTAAAAATAATATTTTTATTATTCATAACAATTTTCTCCTTGATGATTCATCTACTAATTATTTTAAACAATTGTAAAAATAAGTCTATGACAAATTTATTCAATTATGAATGTTCCAAATTGTTCTTTAATATGACATTCTGGGAATGGAGAATTTATTTTAGTCCATCCAACATAATGCTCAGAAGGTGTACCTACTAATTCATGAACTTTATAAAAGTTACCAGTAAATTTATATCCTGATTTAAAGTCGGCCTTACTAATATTCCCATATAGGGTTACTAAATTATCTAAGGGTATGTATATGGTGATAGTCCAGCGATCTTTTAAAATCTCAGGGACGACTTTAAATCCATGAAACTCATTGTTATAAAAATATTTTTTGTTCTCTCTATTATATCTAATAGCTTGCTTCCTAGCTCCATTTGCGTTGTTCTCTAAATTCATATAACGTTCACCATCAAACATAAAGTAAGCTTCTAAAGCAGAATCAACTTTTAAATCATCATTATCATGAGTGCAACTTCTTTTAGGATTAACTTCCATCGCAGTCATCTTCACAATGAATCCATAATCTTTATTAAAGATCATCTGGGCATAACTTTTTGGATATGGATTATTACCCCACATTTGTTGATCAATGTTTGCTTTAGGAATATTCTCCCAATCAATTTTATTTACACTTTCAACTTGTTTAACTATGTATTTCATAACGATTACTTCTTTAATAATTTTAAAATAAAATTAGCAACCTGTTTAGGTGATAAATTAAATTCTTCAAGCTGTTCATTTATGCTCATATGATTAACAAAAGTAAGCGGAACAGCTTTAACGAAAATAGACGATTTAACGCCTTTAGAGACTAGAGCCTCGATAAGTGTTTGACTAAACCCATTACTCGTCTCATATGGAGTATAAATAACTAAATTCTTGTATTTGCTTAACTCAGTGACTAACCCTTCTGGTAACGGTTTTAATTTTATCGGATTGAAGATTGTGACGTCTTCATTTTTTAGTTCATCAGTTAACTCATCTGTGAGAGGTCCAAGGCTTACTATTGCGCATGTATTTTCTTTAGATACTTTAATTAAATTATATTCACTATATTTATATGTATTATCAAACTTAAATTTAGGAGTTAAAGTGCGTGGATAACGAATGAATGTTGCTTCTTTGTTTTTAAACGATTGATTAAAAATATAGTGAGCATCATTAGAGGTTCTCGCCATCATTACATTAATGTAAGGAGTCGAGAATAAGAAGCTAGAATCATAGATTCCTTGATGAGTGTCTCCATCATTGCCTACTAAACCTGCTCTATCCACTAAGACTGTAATTGGAGAATGGATTCTAGCGATGTCATGACTTATCTGATCAAAGGCTCTTTGCATGAACGTAGAATAAATACTAACGCAGACGTGGTATCCCAAGTGAGCAAGCTGGCTTGCGAGTATGAAGGCGTGTTCTTCACTAATTCCAGTATCAATAACTCTATCAGGGTATAGTTTAATTGCATCCGCTAATCCTGAACCTTTTAAGGTTCCTACTCCAATTAGATAAAACTTCTTATCATTTTTTAATTTTTCTAAAACAAAATCAGAATATAGATGTGACCAACTTACTTGATTTGGATGAGCGATTAATGGAGCACCGGTCTCCTTATTAAAAGGAGTAACACCATGCCAATAACCAGTTTTATCTAATTCTGCAAATTTATATCCTTTACCTTTGGTAGTACGAACATGCACTATTACAGGACCATCAACTTTCTTAGCTTTATTTAATGCTTTATCTAAAGCTTTAAAGTCATGACCATCAACTACGCCAATATAGATAAATCCAAGACTATCAAAAATATTTGTGGCAATTAAGTGACGCTTAAACCAGTCTTTGATATTACCAGCTATATTATATATAGGTTTGATAAATTTGAAGGTTTTCTTAAATCCTTTTTTAAATCTCCTATAACCTTTACTAGTCTGGAAGTGTCTAAATATTTTTGATAATCCTCCAACAGGAGTAGATATTGCCATATCGTTATCATTTAAAATGATAATAACTTTATGATCTGAGCTAGGAATATTATTCAAAGCTTCAAAAGCTACTCCATTAGCAATACTAGCATCACCTATTAAACTAACTACATTGTAGTTTTCTTTCTTATTATCACGATCAATGGCGAACGCTAAAGCTGCAGATAAACTTGTCGATGAGTGTCCAGCCTCAAAGATATCATAAGGAGATTCATTCATTTTAATGAATCCGGATACTCCTTCTTTATTCCTTAACTTACTTATATCTCTTCCTGTGAGTATCTTGTGCGTGTAACATTGATGACCAACATCGAATAATAACTTATCATTTCTAAAATCAAAGTTACGATGTAAAGCCATTGTTAATTCCACTACGCCTAAGTTACTAGAAAGATGACCACCATTTTTACTTGTTGTATCAATAATTTTCTCTCTAATTTTGGCGGCTAATTTTTCTAATTCTTCATAGCTTAAACTATGCAAAAAGATTGGGTCCTTAATATCTTCTATTAATATATTAACATTCTTTTTCATACTTTAACTAAAAAACTACTAATTTATTACTATATCCTTTTATTTACTTTCAGTACTAATGATTTTTGCCATCTTAGTTTCTGCTTCTTTGAGTGCGCCATTCAATTTCTTGATAATTGCACTACCTTTTTCAAATAATTTTATGGACTCATCTAGCGGCAAAACATTGTTCTCAATTTTCTCAACTATTTCGTTTAGAGTATTTAGCTCTTCCTCAAAGTTAATAACTTCTTCTTTCTTCTCACTCATACATGTTTCTCCTTGCGTGATACGTTCGCATATAATTTACCGTCAGATAATGTCGTTTCGATTTCTTCTCCAACATTTATCTCACTAACTTTCTTAACTATTTTACCATTTTTGCCTTTTAAAAGAGCGAATCCACGATCTAACACTCTTTTTGGGTTAACTCCTTGTAGTCTTTCCCTTACGCTTCTTAAATCGCTTGTTTTATTGGATAGATATAATTTCATTGCATTATTTAACGATTCTTTTATTAGTTTAATTTCATTAAGTTTATCTTTATATATAGTTGATGGATTTTTAAAGAATGGACGGGAGGATAATAACGTTAATTTATCTTTAATTAACTGTATTCTTTTAAGAATACTATCTTCCATTATTGATTGCATGTTATCTAATGTTTCATAGATTTCACGTTTATCCACTGTTGCTAGTTCTGCTGCTCCTGTAGGTGTAGATGCGCGTTTATCAGCTACATAATCCAAGAGAGTATAATCTATTTCATGCCCGACTGCGGCGATGATTGGGAATGGAGATTTATATGCTAGTCTTACTAACTCTTCGTTATTAAAAGCATCTAAGTCTTCTGTAGATCCACCACCTCTTCCTATTATTAATGTATCTAACTTATATGAATATGCTAACTTTAATGCGCGTATTAATTCAAATGGAGCATTCTCTCCTTGAACAGATGAATAGAAAGTATAAATGTTTACAAGTGGATATCTTCTATGGATATTAGTGACTAAGTCACTTTCTGCTGCACTACCTTTGGCGGTGATTAATCCAATGTTATGAGGATATAAATTAATTTCTCTTTTATGAGAAGGATCAAATAAACCTTCTTTAAATAATTTTTCTTTAAGTTTAAGTAAGGCTAAAAGTTTTGCACCTTCTCCGCTTAACTCCATATGTGAAACATATATTTGATATTTTCCATTTTTAATATAAACATTAACGTTACCGGTGACAGTTACTGAATCACCATCTTTCGGTTTAAACTTTAAATGTTCACGGTAAGATGCAAACATCACCGCTGATATTGAACTTTCTTTATCAATTAAAGAAAAATACATATGCCCTGAAGGATATACTTTAACATCACGAAGTTCTCCTTCTAATTTGACATGTTGAAGTATCGCATCTTTATCAAATATATTTTTAATATAAGTGTTTAGTTCACTTACCGAATATACGCCTTTGTTCATAAAGTATTGTCTAAAATTGCATTCACAAATTTATGATCATTCTTATCTAGATATTTTTTCGCTAACTTAACAGCAATCTCAATTACTATTGCTTTATCAACTTTCTCTACATATTTATAATGAGAATAACTCATTATTAATATAGCCTGACATATTCTAGATAATCTAGACCATTTCCAATCTTTTAAGTGTTTCGATAGCTCATTAACTATCTCATCAATATGTTTGGTGGCTTTAATCACTATTCCTCTTGAGAATGTATCTATTTGATTAAAGGGAGTATTATATACTCCTTCCATAATTAAAGGAATATCTACATCATATTTCATGGCGATATAAGTTAATTCAATGTATAAACATTGCATTATTAATTCATGATTCTTATTTCGCGACATAAAATAATATTTTATTTATCCTTCAATACTTGCAACGTTAATGTTGATATTAACCGGAACAGTTTCTAAGGCAGTTAATAAAGCATTACGAACTTCTTCTTGAATTTTCATGCATGTATCTTTAATATTAACTTTCTTACTTATTGATACATCAATATTTAAATAAACTCTTCCGTCTTTTTTAATTGTCGCTGTCGCTGGATGATATAAATTGATCGAATGATTTTTCTTATCATCTCCTGCATAAGGAGTCACTCCAGGTATTTTCATAATTGTGGTTAACGCTAACTCTTCAAAAACATGACGAGAGATAGCCATCTCACCATTACGAGAATAATTTTTAATTATAAAATAAGGATTATTTGCCATATTTATTTGCCTCACTTATTAATTTAACTAAGTTATCGCTTGTAAATCCTAAGTAGTTCGCGATATCTTTTCCACTTCCAGATAATCCAAAGCGATCAATGCCCATAACGTGACGCGCATAACGATGCCAACCAAAACTTGTTAAAGCTTCAACTGCCACACAACGACATGGACAATTACCAAGTATTGCACATTGTTCATCTTTATTTAATCCATTAAATAGTTCTTGAGAAGGCATCGAGACAACACGAACATCAATTTTATTTTTAATCTTAGCTTTAGCTTCTAAGGCTAAAGATACTTCACTACCAGTTGCGATAACTGTAACAAACTTTTTACTCTTTTCTTTAGAAATAATATAAGCACCCTTCTTAACTTTCTTGTCATCACTATTACTTAATAAAGGTAAGTTTTGACGAGATAAAATTAAGCATGATGGAGTCTTTTTACTCTGTAACGCTAACTTCCAGGCTCCATAAGTTTCTCTAGCATCTGCTGGTCTATAGACTATAACATTAGGAATAGAACGTAGCATAGCTACTTGATCAACTGGTTGATGAGTTGGACCATCTTCTCCAACATATATTGAGTCATGTGAGAATAAATATATAGCTGGTAAGTTAGAAATAGCAGACATTCTAATTGCTGCTTTCATATAATCAGCGAACACTAAGAAACATCCAATATAAGGACGAAGCCCACCATGAAGTAACATTCCATTTTGGACTCCCGCTGTTTCAAACTCACGAATACCAAAAGAAATATTTCTTCCTAATCTATTAGATTTAGTTAATTCAGTTGAATCAGCTATTTTAGTCATAACAGAACCAGCAACATCTGCTGATCCACCTAACATAAATGGAATTTCTTTAGCAAACTTATTAATTAAGTTTCCATTTGTTTTACGTGTCGCCTCATTAGTCTCTTTTGGATATGTAACATTATCTTTAATATACTTATTAACATTTAAAGAGAAGGCATCCATAAGTAATTCATATTTCTTTTTGTTGTTCTTCTTTAAAGAAGCTAAAACTTTTTGATAAGCTTTATAAGCTTTATCTCCACGAGCGCCAAAAGTCTTTTTTAAATCAGCATAAACTTCTTTAGGCATATAGAAATCTGGATGATCAAATCCATAAGATAATTTAGCAAACTTACCATCTTCCACTCCTAAAGGAGCGCCATGGGTTTTACTTGTACCTTGATTTTTACTACCAAATCCAATAATAGTTGAAACAATAATTAATGTTGGCTTATCACTCTTCTTAGCTTTATTAATCGCATCATTAATTTCATCAACATCATTGCCATCATTAACTTTTAATACATTCCACTTCGAAGCAATAAATCTACCCTTCATTTCTTCATCACTAGATAAAGATAAGTCGCCATCTAAGGTAACTTTATTTGAATCAAATAAAACAATTAATTTATTTAATTTTTGATGACCAGCAAAAGATATTGCTTCTTGAGATAATCCTTCTTCAAGATCTCCATCTCCAATTAAACAATAAGTATAGTGATTAATAATTTTATTACCATAGGTAGCACGAGTAATTTCTTCTGCTAAAGCAACACCAACAGCCTGAGAGATACCTTGTCCTAAAGGACCAGAAGTATTATCAACACCAGGAGTATGTCCATATTCAGGATGACCAGTGGTTAATGAGTTAAGAACACGGAATGATTTAATATCATTCATGCTTACTTTATATCCACATACATGGAGCATCGCATATAGTAAACTTGATCCATGTCCAACAGAAAGGATAAAACGATCTCTATTAATCCAAGTTGGATTTTTTGGATCAGAAATAAGATGATACTTATATAAAGTATACATAATAGGCGCCGCACCTAAAGCAACACCAGGATGTCCTGATTTAGGTTTATTAATTTCATCAATACATAAACTACGTATTGCCGCAATGCTTAACTTATCAATTTGTTTCATTACTTATTCTCCTTTTTAATTATTAATCCTAATTCATCTAATTGATCTTGATCAACTTCTCTTGGACTATTACTCATTGGGCATACCGCCGCTAAGTTTTTAGGGAAAGCAATAACATCTCTAATATTATTAGTGCCACTTAAGACCATGGTTAATCTTTCAAGTCCATAAGCAATACCAGCATGTGGAGGAGTACCATAATTAAATGCATCAATAAAGAAACCAAACTTACGTTTGATATCTTCATCAGATAATCCTAATAATTTAAATATTTTTCTTTGCATGTCTTGATCATAAATTCTTAAAGAACCACCACCAGCTTCATAACCATTAATGACTATGTCATAAGCTCCAGCTTTAACCTTTAAAGGATCAGAGTCTAAATATTTAACATCGCTTTCTAATGGTCTAGTGAATGGATGATGAGATGAAGTTATTCCACCTGTCTCTTTACTCTTCTCAAATAATGGGAAGTCCACTACCCAAAGTAAATCATAAGTATTAGGTTTAATTAATCCTAAAGTATTAGCATAGCTAACTCTTAAGGCACCTAATCCAAAACAGACATCGCGATATTCATTACTACCAGCGATTATTACAATATCGTCATTCACTAATTTTAATTTATCAATTAAACTCTTTGAGACATTTTCATCTAAGAATTTAGTGAAGCTACCATCTAATTTATTATTAATAAATTTAAGTACCGTATATCCTTTTAAAGAAAATTTCTTAGCCTCTAATTGGAGATTATCAATAACTTTTCTACTAGTAGAATTTGCGATTCCATGAACAACAATACATTTAATAGTACTAAGTTCTTTAAAGGCATTAAAAGTAGAATCTTTTAAGATGTCTTTGACATCTATTAACTTCATATCAAAACGAGTATCTGGTTTATCTGAACCATAAGTATCAACTGCTTCAGCATAACTCATTCTTCTTAATGGAAGTTTGATATCGTAGTTAATAACATCTTTAAAGATTTTATGTAATAAACCTTCGTTAAGAGTTAATAATTCATCTTGATCTAAGAATGAAGTTTCTATATCAATCTGAGTAAAGTCTGGTTGACGATCCGCTCTTAAGTCTTCATCTCTAAAGCATTTAGCGATTTGATAATATCTTTCAATACCACCAATCATAAGTAATTGTTTATATACTTGAGGAGATTGAGGTAAAGCATAGAAACATCCACGATGTAAACGTGAAGGAACTAAATAGTCTCTTGCGCCTTCAGGAGTAGATAAAGTTAAAATTGGAGTCTCAACTTCTAAGAAGTTATGTTCATCTAAATATTCATGAACGGCTTTAACAATCTTTGCACGAGTTTTTAATCTAGATTGCATTATTGGACGACGTAAATCTAAGTAACGATATTTTAAACGCGTATCCTCTAAAGCATCAGTATTATCATCGATAATCATTGGAGTAGTTTCGGCTTTATTAATTACCTTAATCTCTTTAGCGACTACTTCAATCTCACCAGTCTTAAGAGCTTTATTAGGAACATCTTTCTTAGCGACAGTTCCTTTAACTTGAATAACATATTCATTACGAATATCAGGAATCTTAACATCATCTCTTACAGTAACTTGAACGATTCCAGTTGTATCTCTTAAGTCAATAAAAACTAAACTACCTAAATTTCTTTTCTTCGCTACCCAACCAAGTAAAGTAACTTCTTTATTAACATCTTTAATGGATAATAATCCATTGTAATTACTTCTTTCCATGATGACCTCCGCAACAACATTCGTGTTCTTCACCTGAGCATTCATGATCATGACAATGACATTCATGTTCTTCGTTTATAAATAAATTATCAACATAGTCACCTAAGTCTTTATTCTTAACTGCTGTCTGTTCTTGAGTATGCATATCTTTAATGATAACTTCGTTATTCTTTAATTCATTATCACCTATAATAATTGCAAATTTAGCATTATGTTTTTCCGCTTTTCTAAACATGGCTTTAAAGGATTTCTTTTCAATAACACTATCAGCTTTATATCCAAGCATTCTTAAATAATCTGCAACAATAAATGCTCTATCAATACATTCTTCTCCAACTGGCATAACCATAAAGTCAGATGAATCATCAATGTTAGGTAAGATGTTATCTTCTTTAAGTAAAGAATAAATTCTTTCAATACCAAACGCAAAGCCAACACCAGCTAAACTAGGGCCACCAACTTCTTTAATTAAATTATCGTAGTGACCTCCACCACCCAAGGCTCCAACATTTAAACCAGATTTAGAAATATATTCATATTCATAAACAATATGAGAATAATAATCTAATCCTCTGACAATGCCTTCATCAACTTCAAATGGAACACCAACTTCTTTTAATAACTTCTTAGTATTCTCAAATCTAGTTTTACTAGATGCATTAAGATAATCGCTCATTTTAGGAGCATCTTTAATTAATTCTTTATCTTCAGGAACTTTACAATCTAAAATTCTTAGAGGATTTAATTTTAATCTTTCCTTACAATCAGGACACATCTTATCAATAATAGGAGTAAAGAATTTCACTAAAGCTTCTTTGTAATTATTTCTACTTTCAGCATCTCCTAAACAATTGATCTTTAATTTGAGATTCTCAAATCCGAGCATTTTTAATGCTCTAAAGGAAAGAACAATTGTTTCAACATCGGCGTGGATAGAATCAATGCCAATATTTTCAACTCCAAATTGTAAGAATTGACGATATGTTCCGGCTTTAGGTCTTTCGTATCTAAAAACTGGTCCTAGGTAATAGGCTTTTATTGGATAATCACTTTCAGCATATAGTTTATTGTTAACAATACTTCTAGCGACAGAAGCAGTTCCTTCAGGACGAAGAGTTAAACTTCTATTGCTTAGATCATTAAACGTATACATTTGTTTTCTAACCATATCGCTAGAATCATTTTTATCACGTTTAAATAATTCAGAATACTCTAAGATTGGAGTACGGAATTCGTTATAGCCATATACCTCGGCTAAAGAAATGAATAAAGATTCAATGGCAGAATAATATTTCGCTTCTTTATTGATAATATCATGTGTGCCTTTAACTAATTGAAAGTCCATATAAAAATACCTAGGTATATTATCTAATAAAGACCTATGATTATCAATAAAAATCAATTATTTTAATAATAAAAATTATTAATTAGTGAATAATTCGATCAACTTCATAGACTCCACGAACATTTAAAATGACATTAAATATATCGTGTAATCTCTTTGAATCTGAAACATGAATTGTCGCAGTAAAAGTTGTGGTTTGAGTTTCGTTATGTAAGTGTGCACTTATTGCGCTAATAGGAACATTATGTTGAGAAATAACACCCATAATGTCTGTTAATAAATTGCTGCGATCTGTGGCTTTTATTTCAATATCAACTGGATAATTTTTAGTTGGTAAATCTTCTCTCCAACTAGCTTCAATTAAACGCTTTCTATCTCTGGTAATATTTGGGCAATCAATTCTATGAATTGTAACACCTTTACCTTTGGTAATATATCCTACGATATCATCACCAGGAATTGGAGAACAGCAGTTACCTAAAGTAGTAGCAATTTTTGTTTCGTTTCCAACAATAACTGGAGAAGAATCATTTGTATCATGAATCTTATCTAGTTTAATTTCATAACCTTGTTTAGATTTTAATCCTAAGAAATCAATTATTTGTTTTGGTCCAACAGCGCGGTTATGAACTTTGATATATAAATCATCAACATTTTGACATTCAAATTTTTCTAAAATATTTTTGTTAGAAATATGTGAAATCATTTCATCATCACTAAAACCAATTTCTTTAAATGATTCTCTTAAAGTTTCTTTACCTTTAATTATCTTTTCTTCTTTTAATAAAGAAGCAGTCTTTTTTAATAAGGCTTTACGAATATGAGATAAAGCAGATGTAGTCTTTGCAATTTTTAACCAACCTTCATTTGGTCCACTACTATTTGTACTTGTCTTAATTTCACAAACATCTCCACTTTTTAAAACGGTGTTTAAAGGAACCATGATATTGTTAACAATAGCTCCAACAGCAGAGTCACCTACTTTAGTATGAATCTTATAAGCAAAATCAATTGGAGTAGCTCCTGAAGGTAAATCAATTACTTTTCCTAATGGAGTTAAGACATAGACACTACTTTCAAAAATATCGTGACGTAAATTATCCATATAATTCTTAGCATCATCAGAGTTATCTGCGCTCATCGCGACAAAGTCGCGGAACCAATGTAATTTAGATTCAATTTCTTTTTGTTCTTTCTTTCTAGATGATTTAGAACCTTCTTTGTATTTCCAGTGTGCAGCGACACCAGTCTCAGCAATTTCATTCATTTCTTTGGTGCGAACTTGGACTTCAAAGAAGTCTCCAGCACCAGAAATAATTGAGGAATGTAAACTTTGATACATATTTGCTTTAGGGACAGCAATATAATCTTTAAATCTACCAGGTATCGGTTTATATATTGCGTGAATTAAACCAATAATTTCATAACATCTTAATTCAGTATCGGTGATAATTCTAATCGCTAGAACATCATATATTTCATCAAAGGTATGACCTTTAAGATATAACTTCTTATATATAGAATATATAGATTTAACACGACTAGTGATTTCAAATGGGATATGCTTTTCAAATAACATATCAGCAATTCTCTTCATTAATGAATCAAGAGATTTTTTGCGATATTTCATTTTCTTATTAAGCATCTCTTCAATGTGATGATATATTTCTGGTCTTAAATATTTTAAAGATAAATCTTCTAATTCAGATTGAATTGTATAAAGTCCTAAACGATGAGCGATCGGCACAAAAACTTCTAAAGTTTCTTGTGATAATCTTTCAATTCTTTCTGTGCTTAAACCTTCAGCGGTTCTCATGTTATGTAAACGGTCAGCGAGTTTAACAATAATAACTCTAATGTCTTTAGACATTCCTAAGAAAATCTTCTTATGATCTTCAGCGGTGAAATTTATTTTCCCTTGATCATGAGATAGTTTTAATCTTTGTATTTTTGTTAAAGCATCAACTAGACTTGCAACTTCTTTTCCAAATTCTTTAGCGATAGTTTCAATTGATGTATCTGTGTCTTCAACTACATCATGTAAAAAACCAGAAGAAATAGTTATAGGACCTACATGAAGCTTAGCTAAAATATAAGCAACTTCTAATGGGTGATGAATATATTCTTCACCAGTATTACGATATACACCTTCATGCTTTTTTAAAGCATAGTTATAGGCTTTTTCTATTAAATCACGGGATTTTTTATCTTCAATATAAAGAGAATAGATATCTTTAATATCTTCAAATGTGTGAAGAGGATAACCTCCGTTTATTTTGCTCTTTATATCTTTGGACGACATATAGAATATTATAAACTTAATTTATTAAAGAGAAATTAATTGATATATTATTTTTAAATTTATTCAATTTGTATGTTCCGACAAAATCAATTTTATTTGAAGTGATTTTATTAAAGTCATAGTTAAATCCAATGATTTTATCATTGCCTTTTAGTTGGACTAATAAATGTTCATTATTCTTACCCATTCTTTTAATTAATGAAGTGTCAAAATCTTTAATAACAAATGTTGGCTCTCTAAAGCCTTCTCCGAATGGAGATAGTTTACTTATCATCTCATAATTAGTTAAATTGATTTCATCAACGTTAATTAAAATATTATCGCTTGATGGTTCAAATTTATGTGTGTTTGAATATTCAATAAATTTCTTTTTGAATTCATCAAATTTATCTTTGTTAATTATTATTCCTGCAGCGAAATTATGTCCACCATATTCAACAAACAATCCTTTATTATTAGATATAAAATCTAATACATTTAATCCGTTTTTACTACGCATTGATCCACGAATTGTGTTATCTTTTTCTGCTTTAGCAAATATTATAGTTGGTTTATCAAATGTATTAAGTAAACGAGATGCTACTAAACCAGTCATGCCGGAAATAATATCTAGTTGATACACTAAGGCACTTGTATCTTCTTCGTGTATAGAATCAATAATTAAATTAGCTAAATTTTTCTTTCTTTCATTAACACCGTTTATATAATCCTTAATACTTATTAAGTCTTTAAATGATGCAGAAGTAAAATATCTCACTAAAATATTAACTTCTTTATTTTGTTCTATTCTTCCAACAGCATTTATCTTTGGAATAACTTTCATGCTTAATGTACTTTCATCATAAATATTTGATTCACTAAGAAAATAATATTTATCAAATCGATATTTATTTAAATATTTAAGTCCTAGTTTAACAACGTTTCTGTTTTCACCTTTCATAATCATGACATCAGAGATTACTGAAGTTGCAGCTAGAATTAATAAATAAGGATCAATTGTATTTAATAAAGCATAGCTTAAATAAAACGCTACAACTCCACCTGAAGTCATATATTTTAATTTAGACTCTTTAGGATGGAGCAATAAAATATCATTAGGAAAACTATTATATTCATGATGATCGGTGACAATAATATCAATGCCTAATTCTTTGCATTTATTTATTGCCTCAATTGCACTTACTCCATTATCAACAGTGATGATTAATTGATATCCTTTTTCTTTAGCTTTAATTACTTTATCAACAGTTAATCCATATCCATCTATATATCGAGATGGAATATAATAATCTACTTCGTAGTTTAATTTATTAAAGGTATTAACTAAGATTGAAGTTGCCATAATGCCATCGCAATCATAATCACCATAAATTAATATCTTTTTCTTATCTGATATCGCCTTAAGTATTTTATCTTTTACTAGTTCAATATTATTTAAACATTTATAAAACGGAATATCGCCTTCATTAACGTCTTTTGTTAATAACAAATAATCATCATTAGAGATGTTGTAATAGTCTAATAATTTATCTAAAAATTTCATCAATCATTAATGCCAATGAAGATAGCTTCTTCAGGTTCATTAGATTTAACTTTAACTTTCTTTTTCTTTCTAATTTTAACTTGTGGTAATTTAACTTTTGATAATTTTAAATCTAAATAATTTGCGGCAGGTGCATATAATGTTAACAACATTAAGCTAGAAGAAACTATACCTAAAGTCGAAGCTAAGAAAACTGAACTAAATGTTTTATTAACAATTGCTAATCCAGTTAATGTAGCAAAGCTAAAGATAATACCAAAGTTAATTAATGGTAATGCTCCCATACGTAAAGCTTTATCAATAGTTGCTTTTCTAACTTCAACATCTCTTAATCTTTCATCTCTTAGTAAATCTTTTTCTTTATGCATTAAATATTGAGCCGCTAATAAGGTAAATCCGGTAATACAAGCAACTGAAATAGCCATTGATGGAGTGGCTGGAATTCTAGTTAAAGTTACAACACCTAAACCAATTACATTACTTAATAAAGTAATACCAGCAACAGGTAAAACACGGGATAAACGATTTCTTCTTATCCAGAAGTATGCTCCTATCGTAATAGTTGAGATTGCGCTTGCAGCAAATATTAATCCGATATCTCCTGGTAAATTATATATATTAGCTTTATAGAAACTATTAGAGATATCATCAATAGGATGCAACTTTTCAAAACAAGATTCTAAAGCATCGCTTAAGTTAGTGGATGCTCCACCAGCATAAGTAAATGTATTGGCATCAACATTCGTTTCTAAAATGTTAATACGATATACATAGCGATAATATGTTTTTGTTTCACTATTCTCTTTAATATATTCAGTATAAGTATAACTTTCAATTTCAGTATCATATTTTAAATCAGCACCATTATTTTTAACTTGTGCTAAATAATCTGTTTTGATTTCATCAATTGATACAGGTTCACTCTTTTCAGTATTTTGTAAAACTAAATTTAAAACGTTTGTAGTCTTATAATAATTTGCGGTATTAAAAGTATCTCCTTTTGTAGCAGCAAAGACGATCATACCAACAACGCTAACTAAAGTTAAACTACCGAAAACAATAGCTGAAACTTTCTTTTTCTTAGTGAAATCTTTCTTTTCATAAGGACCATAATAAGTTTGTTTTTCTTCTTTTGTTAAATCTGGAATTTTCTCTGGTTCAACACCAAATAACTTATATTGTTTTTGAGTAGATGTGTTATTAGTAATTAACCACATAAATCCTTTTAGGATAAATGTATTTATTAACAAACTTAATAAGGCAAATGTAATTAATAAGATACCTGCTGAAGCAATTGTTTTACCGCCAATGAAATATAAGCAAATACCTAATATCATAGCCACAACTGAAGTATCAACTGTAACTAAAGTAGATTTCTTACTAGCTTCAAAATTTGCTTTCTTTAAACTACGACCTTTATATAATTCTTCGTGTAAATAATTGTTATATAAAATACCGATAAATATACTCATAGCAAATATTGAAATTAATCCAACTAATGCTGCGATATTAAATAACGGTCTAAAGAAAACAAATATTGTAAATGATAAGAAGGCTGTTAATGAAGCAGTAGATATAATTGCGACAGCACCTATTCTATAGAATAAGGCTAAGATTAAACAGATTAATATGAATCCAATCATTAATGAAATAAATGTTGAACTCATGGCAATATGTACATGATCACCAAAGATTAATAAATTCTCTACTGTTGGAGCAACTGATTGAATATTTGTTGTAACACAATCAAAATCAGCAATAACTGCATTTAATAAATTTTTATAATATAAAGCTGATTTATAAGAATCAGAAATATCTGAAACTTTAGAGCTTGTAGGAGTGAATCTAATTTGGAACGCTGTCTTATCAGTACCATAATAAAAATTAGTGGAATTCATTTGATCATAAATAACTTTTCTCTTTAAGAGAGGATCAGTTACTTTACCATCAGTAGGATAGGAATCTCCTTCCGCTCTATTCATCCAAAGAACAATACTATTTGGAGTTTTCTTTTCTTCATCATTAGATTTTTTACCTGTCTTCTCGTACTTCTCAGCTTCTTTAATCATTTCCTCAACTTTAGTCTTAAAGCCATCAGGTATTGGCATTACAACTATTGAAGTGGTGCCATCAAATTCTAAGCGTGCTGAATTAGAATGCCATTTTGTCTCACCTTCATCACGGACTTGTATTTCTTTAGCCTTTTCAGTTTCATCATTAGAGGCATTGCCTTCTCTATTAGCGATTTCGATAATAGGATTTGTTGATAACAACGAAGCGATATTCTCATATTCTTTTGCATTATCTGCAGTTAAAGTAACATTAATATTTCTTGTTCCTTCAACAGTAATTTTATAATCAGAAACACCATAGTTAACTAAACGAGATTCTACTAATGCTGCATATTCTTTACAATTATCTTCAGAATAATCCTTGGTATTATCATCTCTTTTATCAAGTCTTAAGGAAATAGTTGATCCACTTCTATAAGAAAGATCTGCATTTATTCTTGTTGCGACAGGTTTAAAAGAAACGCCGATTCCAAAAATTATGGCTAAAGATGCAAGTATGTAGGCAACAAATCTACGCATACTTGAAATATTGTAATGAATTATTGAATATAATGCAATTAATTTTAAATATATTTAAAAATTAAATTAGCGATTGTTTAAATAACACTTTGCTCTAGTGCTTGCAACACGGCCTCTTAATGTGCGATTAATAAAACCAATTTGAATTAAATATGGTTCATATGCATCTTCTAAATTCTGCACTTCTTCATTTATTGATGCCGCGATTGAATTAATACCAACAGGTCCACCATTAAATCTATTTATTAAACAATCTAAATATTTAAAATCTACTTCTTCTAATCCAATCTTATCAATCTTTAGATTATTTAAAGCTTTAGATGAAATATCTAAAGTAATGTTTTTAACATTATGATAGTTAGCATAATCTCTAACTCTTTTAAATAATCGAATAGCAATTCGAGGTGTATATCGGCTTCTTTTTGCTATCTCAATAGATGCATCATAAGTAATATGCATATCAAACACTTTTGCAGTTCTATTAATAATCTTACTTATCTCTTCGATTGAAAATAAATTTAATTTTTCTACTATTCCAAATCTCGCTCTAAGTGGAGAAGATAGACTTCCTGGACGAGTTGTTGCGCCGATTAATGTAAAAGGTGGAAGATCAATAATAATACTAGATGAATTTACATGATCTCCAATAACAGTAATTAGTTTAAAATCTTCCATAGCTGCATATAGCATTTCTTCAACAACTTTAGGCAAACGATGAATTTCATCAATGAATACAATATCGCCCGGTTCTATCATAGATAGTATCGAAGCGATATCTCCTGTTTTTTCTATTGAAGGACCGTTAATAATTTTGATATTTGTATTCATTTCATTAGCAATTATATAAGCTAATGTAGTTTTGCCTAATCCAGGAGGACCATATAACAAAACATGATCTAAAACTTCATTACGATTTTTAGCTGCACCGATAAATATTTTTAAATTATTTTTTACTTCATCTTGTCCGATATATTCATCTAAATATTTTGGGCGTAATGAAAGTTCTTCTTTATCTATAACTTTATTATCCATAATTAATGACGCAAAGCTTTTAACGCTTCTTTTAAAATTTCTTCTTTAGATAAATTAGATGTATTAATTTTATTAATAACATTTGTAATTTCGGATTTTTTAAATCCTAAATTTACTAATGCTAAAGATACATCTTTTAATATTGGATTATCTAAATTTTTAATTGAACCTTTTAAGTCTAGAAGTATTTGACTTGCGCATCTATTTCCGACTCCAGGAATTTTCTTTAAATAATAAATATCATCATTATTTATAGCATCATATAGTTCATCAATATTTGTATTGCCTAATATTGTTAATGCAGTTTTAGGACCTATCCCTTTTACTTTTAATAAAGTAAGAAAGGCCTCTTTTTCTTCAATAGTTTTAAATCCTACTAAATATTCTTCATCTTCTCTTTTTACTAAATGTGTATAGATTAATTCATTTTTGTTTAAAGAAAATAATTTTGGTCTACTAACGAATAATTGATATCCAATATTATTTACTTCTACTATTATTGAATTTCTAAATAAATGGGTAATCTTACCCTGTATATTAAAATACATAAAAATCTCTCCTTATTTACTAAGTAATATGAAAACAAGAATCGATATTAGTATTATTATAACTGCAATTAAACTAGATAGAGTTACTTTGTTTATTTTCTTTTCCATGCTTTAGGTTCAGGAATAGGTTTTCTCTTATGTTCACTTATCATATGTAAGTGTTTTATTCTATCTTCACTTTTCTTATCTACTTTCTTATTTAATAAGAATTTATCTAAGATATCATAAGTAACTTGTAAGTCATCTTCATCTTTTTGATTTGGGAGAAGTCCAGCGCTTGGAGCGCGTGTAAGTATTTCTTTTATTACTCCAAGTTTTTTGCTCGCTTGATAAACTTCGTTTTTAGTTAATTTAGAAATTGGTAATAGATCTGCTGCACCATCACCAAACTTAGTGAAATATCCAACATATCTTTCATCTAAATTATCCGTACCGACTACTAAAGAATTTTCTTTTTGCGCAATCGCATATAGAGTAACCATTCTTAATCTAACTTTAATATTCGATTTAGCTAAAGGAGATAAAGGATGGATATTTTCAATATCCTTGCTTAATGTTTTATATGATTTAGTTAAATCAATTAAGTCAAACTTAATATTAAATTTCTTACATTGTTTTATTGCGTATTCTTGATCTATTTTATTTGACTCACAAGGCAAAATCACAACATGAATATTTTCTTTTTTAGTAGCTTTTAAAAGTAACGCTAAAACTAAAGCAGAGTCAACTCCGCCAGATAAACCTAATGTAAATCCTTTCGCGTGACTCTTTTTTAAATATAACTTTAAAAATTTAACTATTTCATTAATATAACTATCTAATTTCATTTGATATATTCAAAGGCGAAATCTCCTAAATAAATAGTATCACCTTCCTCCACTTTAAGTCTTTCTAATTCTTCATCAACACCGATTTTTCTTAAATAAGTTAATAGTCTAAGTAATCCTTCATCAGTAGATATATTAATTAAAGAATAAGTTCTAAGAACTTTATCTCCTATAATTCTCCACTCATGTGGTCTTTCTTTATTAATAGTAAATATTGCTTCATCATTTCTCGCATCATAAACTTTTTCTTTTATATCTAAATAATTTTTAATTCTAACTTCAGGAGCTTTTGATAATTCTTCAATACATTTATCTAATAATTCTTTAACTCCTTCGTTAGTTAAAGCAGAAATGCCTATGACTTTTTTCTTTATTGTTTTCTCAAATTTATTCTTTCTATCAACCGCTCCATCTTCATCCATTTTGGATGCTACTACTATAGTAGGACGCTTTAAAATATTCTTATCATACATCTTTAATTCATTATTAATTGTTTTATAAGCATTAACTGGATCATTACTTTCTTCCATTGAGACAATATGGACTATTACTTTACATCTTTCAACATGTCTAAGAAACTCTAATCCTAATCCTTTACCTTTATGAGCGTCTTCAATTAATCCAGGTAAATCTGCAACTATAAATGATTGATAATTACCATGATTCACTACTCCTAAATTAGGAGATAATGTTGTAAAAGGATAATCGGCAATTTCAGGTTTAGCAGAACTTATTATTGATAATAAAGTTGATTTACCAACACTAGGCATACCAACTAAACCAATATCAGCAATTAATTTAAGTTCTAAAATTAATTTCTTGCTAACTCCTGGTAAACCGTTTTCAGCAATCTTAGGAACTCTATTTCGATCAGATTTAAAAGCTGCATTGCCTCTTCCGCCTCTTCCGCCTTTTGCCACAACAACTTCTTGACCTTCTTTATTTAAATCAAATAATAATTCATTTGTTTCAGCATCTAATACAACTGTTCCTAAAGGAACATTAACAATAACATCTGGAGCATTTCTTCCATATCTATTTTTAATATTACCTTTCTCGCCTTCTTTAGCGATAAATGCTTTTGAATGTCTGAAATTAAATAATGAATTTAATGTTTTATCAACTTTAAAAATTATTGATCCACCACGACCACCATTACCACCACTTGGACCACCTTTCGCTACATATTTTTCATGACGAAAAGCAATGGCACCATCTCCACCCTTTCCACTACGTACTTCAACAACACAGCGATCGATAAACATACGGAATTATTATAATAACTATTTATATAAATTAAAACAAAAAAACGACTTAGATAATTAAGTCGTTAATTTGTTATGTTAAATAATTTAATTATTTAGCGTAGACAGAAACTCTTGTTCCTCTTCTACCCATGCGTTCAAATTTTACAATACCATCAATGGTACAGAAAATTGTATCATCTCCACCTCTCATAGTATTGTTGCCTGGAAATACTTTAGTACCTCTTTGGCGATAAATAATACTACCAGCTGTGGCGAATTGACCATCGGATAATTTAGCTCCTAATCTTTTTGAGCGGGAGTCTCTACCATTTTTAGTCGAACCAACACCCTTCTTAGAAGCGAATAATTGTAGATCGAATATAAATCTCATATTTTTTTCTCCTTTAATTTAATATGCTTTGGATATTTTTTACTTATTAATCTAAGTCCGAGAATAAGCATATCAATTCTCGTTTTATCTTCGTTATTAACTTTATGTTTGATATTTATTTCTAATTCATCATTTTTATAAGTAATCTCTTTTTTATTAAATCCTTCTAAGGAATTAATAGTTGTACACACTAAGCTTGATACTCCTGCACAGACAATATCTTTACCTTTTATATCAGCATTCGCATGACCTTTAATACTTATATATTTATTTGAAATAGTAACAATTATCATTAGTTAATACTCTCAACAACTAAACAAGTGTAAGGTTGACGATGACCAATTCTCTTGCGTTCATTGTGCTTAGCTTTATATTTATAAATATGAAGCTTTTTGCTTAAACCTTGTTTCTCTACTTTTGCGACAACTTTAGCATTACTAACATATGGATTACCAAACTTAGAATCCTTATCAACAATCGCTAAAACTTTATCAAAAGTATATTTCTCTCCAGCTTTAACATCTAATTTTTCAACATAGATTTTATCGCCAACAGAAACCTTTACTTGCTTTCCGCCAGTTTCAATAATTGCGTACATGTAAACTCCTCCTATTATTTATATAGACTCGCTATGAAGGTCAATTACTAAGTAATTCGTTATATACCTTTTCTATGCGGTTGACATCTAATAAAGAAAGACGACAACGCTAAATAATATATATTAATCTAGTTAACTAGTCAAGCAGTTCATCTTCATCCTTAAAGGAGTAAAAAGAAGATGAAGAAGTAACAATAATACTATCTAACATAATTAAATTATGTTTCTTCGCTCTTACTAATAAATGATTAGTCGACAATACATCATCTTCACTAGGAAGGACACTACTAGAAGGATGATTATGTACTAAAATAAAAAACTTTGCTTTGCTATCTAATAACTCTTTAATAATTTCTTCTTCCGAAGATATTAAATTAGATGAAGTTCCTTTATATAATTCTTTCTCAAATATTAGTTTTCCTTTAATCGATATCGCGATTAAATACATTGACTCTTGTTTATTGTTTCCAATAATATAGCGATATCGATTCGCTAATTCTTTAGAATTAATAAAATGATCTTCGGAATTTAATTCTCCTTTTCTTTTTAATAGTTCAGATATTGCTAAAAAACGAAAAGCGGTTGCTTCTTTAATCCCGTTAATTAAAAGAAGATCGTTTAAAGAATAAGCTAATATTTGTTCAATGCTTTTAGCAGTGGCTAATAAATTAGAAGCAATATTTAAGACATTATTGTCTTTGCTCCCTGAGCCAATTATTAGTGCTAATAATTCAATATTGCTTAATTTATTAATGCCATAATGACGAGCCTTCTCGCGCGGACGATCTAGCTCAGGTAAAGATTTAATGTTCATTACTTCCAAGTAAATTTATATCCGCCTGGTAAAGATATCTCACCATTCTTAGATTTAAATAGTCTATAGACTACTACAGCGGTTATCGCTATTGATAGAATAGCCATAACACTTGCTAAGGTAATTGCCTCACCTACTTGAATCTCACTTAATTCTTGATCTGTTAGTTTTTTCATAATTATTCTCCTTAAGGTGACAAAAGTCCCCTTATTATTTAATTACGAAAAATATTAAAAAATTCACGAACTATTTTTCTATATTTATTTATATAAATATAAATTATTTTGAATCAGCTGTTCTTTAATTGCTTTTCAACGATTTTGTTTCTAATTGAATCGTTTAAGGATTTACTGCCTTTAGCAATTAACATAATAAAGATTAAAGGTTCTAATCTTCCTATGATCATAGCGATAATACCAATCCATAATATTCCTAAAGGAGCGGTATAAGAAATAATTCCACAACTAAATCCAGTTGTCGATAATAAACTAGTAAATTCAAATAAGGCATCCTGGAATTCAATTTCTTGTCCAAAGCAACATAATGCGAATGTTCCAACTAGCATTATGCCAATATAAATAAATAAGTATGTTGAAGATGCAGTAAACTCATTTTTATCAACACTTTCTTTCTTGCCATATCTAATAATAGTATGAGAAGGCACTAAGTGAGGTGAATCAATTAATGATCTTATTTGCCAGAATATTTGTTTAACTATTTGGACTAATCTCATTTGTTTAATACCACCACTAGTAGATCCTGCTTGACCTCCAATAACCATTAAGAAAATAATCGAAACATACATATATGAAGGTAAGTTAGTATACAAAGTTTGTGTATCTCCTAAGATAAATCCACTTGATGTCGCACTAGAAACAAAATTAAATATCGCATGTCTTATACCTTGACCAAAATTACCATTATAAAATTGAGTGTATCCAGCAGTTAATACTGGTACAAAGATAACAAACATCATAATAAAACAGAAGAACTCACAGTGATAAAATAAATTTTTAAATTTACCTCTAATTATCGCGAAGTGAATCATGAAGTTTGTACTACCTAAAAGCATTAATATAATTGTTACTATTTCTATTGGTAGTGATTGATATGATCCAATACCACCGGCAACATTTAAAAATCCACCAGTGGATAAACTAGAAATAGAATTACAAACAGCATCAAATACTGGCATGCCACATAAACAATAAGCGCCTACACCAATAAGAATATAAATAAAATAGATTAAGAATATTATTCTTGAAGATTTAATTAAGTTAGGTAATAAACGATCATTATGGCCTTCAAGATTATATATGCTTAATCCATTTGAATCTGAAATAGCGCTAGTTAAAATAAGAGTTAATCCAATACCGCCAACAAATAATAACCATACGCGATAAAATAAGAAAATGTGAGAGCATGCTTTTAGCATATCTTCTGTTAATAAAGATAAGGCAGTTGTAGTAAATCCACTAGTAGCTTCAAATATTGCTTTAGTGAAATTAAATTCTTCAGTGATCATAAACGGTAATGATGCAAAGAAGATTGATAATACCCAAACTGTTATTAATAAAATGTAAGATTGCCAGCGTTCAAGTCGTGCTTTGTTCTTTTTAAATATTAAAAGAAAATATAATAATGATCCAACAAGTAAAGATATTAATCCTGGTCCTAAAAATAGATGATATTCACTTGCTTCATTAGGATAAAAAATTAATAAAAATAAGGGACATAACATGATAAATCCTGTAAGGATTAAGAATAAACCAATATAACCGAAAAAGAGCTTTAATCCTTTAGCTTGTTTCACTACTTTAGTAGGAGTTTTAGCTTCAATTTCTTTGCTCATAATTATTTTTCTTTCTTAATAAAGTCAATTATCTCTTTTTGATTTTTAGATTCAGAACAAATAATTAAACGATCACCAGGATAAAACTTAGTATCACCTTTAGGAATGATAATTTGATATGAACGATATATGCATGAAATATTTGCTAACTTAGGGAAAACAATATCTTTAATTTGCTTACCAATAATTTCATATTCATGTTTTAACGTTACTTCAGTAATGATAATCTTATCATTTTCAAATGATAATGTTTTCATGACTGATTCAATATCTGAGTCATTTAAAATTCTTTGCGCTAATAATAATGAGCTAGATATAGGAGCATCCACTCCTAATTCACGGAATATCGAAACATTATCTGGATCTTGTACTGTGCAGATAGCTTTCTTAACATTGAAATGCTTTTTAAGCATCATAACAATAATGTAATTTTTGATATCATCATTTTCTAATGCGACAACTAAATCATAGTTTTCAATCGCTAATTCTTTATATGTATATAACTTATTTGTGGCATTGCAATAAACTTCAATATGATTTCTTTTTGAAATATATTCAGCAATTTTTTTATCTTCGTTTACAACAATAAAAGGAATATGATTTTTGATAAATGTTTTGATTATGTAATCAGCGTTAGTATCGCCGCCAACAATAATAGCACGCATTATTTTTCATCCTCCTTTTCAAAATTAACGAATTGGATTATTGATGTCATAAATGGATTAACAATCTTAACGTCTTTATTAATTAATAAATTATATTTATCTTCATCATCTAATCTAACAATAATATTGTTCTTGTGATATTTGGTATAAATTAAATTTGCGATAAAAATATTTGTGTCTTCATTATCAGTAACAATTAAAATTGTTTTAGCTCTTGAAACATTTGCTTCTTCTAATGTCGATAATTTTGTCGCGTCTCCTAATACAAATGATCCTAAGAAATTATCACCAAGTTTATATTGAGATTTCTTATCCATATCAACGACAGTAACATATAAACCTGCTTTAGCATATCTAAGAGCAACGCGTGTACCAAAACGAGATGCACCAATAATTAAATGGACATGCCCTCTTTGATATTTTTTGTTCTTATCTTTAGATGTTTTCTTTCTTATGTGAATCATATTTCTTTCTCTCAGAGGTATTAAGTATCCTCTTTCTCATTCTAAACGCATTAGGAGTAATTTCAACTAATTCATCAGTATTAATATAGTCTAAACATGCCTCAAGAGACATCGCTCTAGGAGATTTTAAAACAACAGTTAAATCTTTAGTTGAGCTTCTAACGTTAGTTTGATGTTTTTCTAAAGTAACATTGACTGCTAAGTCAATTGAGTAACGATGTTCTCCGATAATCATACCTTCATAGCAATCAACACCAGGTTTAATAAACATTACACCATGTTCTTCTACTTTTTCTATTGCATATGGAGTTGCCTTACCAGTATGAGTAGAGACTAAAACTCCAATACTACGTTCGCCAATAATATGTTTTTTCATTGGACGATATTCTTTAAAGATATGTGAAATAATGCCATAACCTCTTGTTAGAGTCATGAAGTTAGATACAAAGCCTAATAATCCACGAGAAGGAATTACATAGGTTAATTTCGTATTCATTCCATCATCTTCCATATTAATTAATTCAGCATCTCGACTTCCTAAAGTCTCCATAATAGAACCTTGATATTCATTAGGAACATCAATTAAAACATCTTCGTATGGTTCATATTTCTCACCATTAACTTCTTTAATAATAGGCATAGGTTTACTAACTTCTAGTTCGTAGCCTTCTCTTCTCATGTTTTCAATTAAGACTCCTAAATGAAGTTCACCACGACCAGAGACAATCCATTGTTCTTTATTAAGAACACGATTAACTTTTAAAGAAACGTCTCTTTGAATTTCTTTAAATAATCTTTCTTCAATAACTCTAGCGGTAACAAGTTTTCCATCTCTTCCTGAGAATGGAGATGAGTTAGTACCAAATGTCATTTGTAATGTTGGCTCATCAATTCTTAAAGGAGGTAATAAATCTAATTTCTTAGGATCACAAATAGTCTCACCAACGTTAATATCAGGTAAACCTGCTATTGCAACAATATCACCAGCATGCGCTTCTTGAAGTTCCATTCTTTTTAAACCAAAGAATCCAAATAATTTCATTACTTTAAAATTCTTTAATGTTCCATTAAGACGCATATCAGTGACTATATCATTGACATGAACTGTTCCTCTTTTAATAACTCCAATTCCAATACGTCCAACAAAATCGTTATAGTCTAATAAGGCTGGCTGGAATTGGAATGGTCCATCAACAGTAACTCTAGGTTCAGGAATCTCATCAATAATTAAATCAAATACTTTATTCATATTTGGTTCTTGTTTATCAATATCTGGAGATGTACCTGAAGTACCTTTTAATGCTGAAGTATAAACAACTTTAAAATCAAGGAACTCCATAGGAGCACCTAATTCAATAAATAACTCCAAGACTTTATCAACTGCCTTTTTAGGATCAGCATTAGGTCTATCAATTTTATTTATAACGACAACTGGTTTGACTCCGCTCTCTAAAGCTTTCTTTAAAACAAATCTGGTTTGAGGCATTGTACCTTCAAAGGCGTCTACTAAAAGTAAACATCCATCAACCATGTGCATAATTCTTTCAACTTCACCACCGAAGTCAGCATGCCCAGGAGTATCTAAAATATTAATTTTATAATCTTTATAATTAATAGAAGTTGTTTTAGCTAAGATAGTAATGCCTCTTTCTTTTTCTAGATCATTATTATCCATTGCACGGTCTGCGACAAATTCGTTAGAACGAAAAGTACCACTACTTTTTAATAATTGATTAACTAAAGTAGTTTTACCATGATCAACGTGAGCAATAATTGCAATGTTTCTTTGTTTCATAACCTATAAAATAATATATCGTTTGATATAAATATCAACAATAAAATATTTAATCTAAATATAATAGATATAAATAAAATTAATTTTTAAGGTTCTGGTTTACCAAAAAGTCCATAGATAGTTGTATTGCTTGTTATTCTACTATTAATAAAATCATATTTAGTTTTGAATTCTTTATCTTCAAACCAGCCTTTAAAATCTATGCCAACAAATCTTGGTTCTATATTTATTGCTCTTTGTCCATAATCTATAGGAACAAGGAATTTATCTTGATAAGCTTCAGTTCCATGGCATTCATAGGTAACAATAAGTTTTTTAATATCATATTTAGCGTATAAATAAACATCTTCAGTAATAGTAATTGGAGAACTTACCTTTGCTATAGATGAGAATGCAGGATTTAAATACCAAGCAACAAAGTTATATCCTTCCGCATCTACATTAGTAGGTGGAGTATATTCTTGTCCAAGTTTTACAATTTCTGTTCTAATAATATTCTCACCATAATTTAAATAAACTTTTCTTTCGTTAGATTGTAGACAACTTGCTAAGCAAGGAATTGTGATAATCAACGATAATGCATTTCTAAATTTCATAACTATTTTCTAGCCTCCACTATTTTAGGGTTAATATAACCTTCTCTATCAACTATTTGATCAACTGTCATATCCCAGCCATCTGAAATAGGCATTATTTGATCACAAGTAATTGAATGATCGTTCCAATTAATACCTACAGAATTACTAGACATATGAAATGAAAATCCTGTCGGTAACATAATTATAGGAGTTATTGAACAGGCTCCTCCTAAATTTGGTCGTCCAATAAATTTAATATTCTTTTTTGAAGTTCTATATGCATCAGAAAGCGTGTACATATAAGTATCAAACGTCAATGCGCATGCTGCAGAGAATGTTGCATCAGTTAATATATAAATATTAACATCATCAGGTAAATAATCTTTTTCATTAAATTCATTATCGCCATTAATATCATATTGATATGTGCTTGTCGTTATTGAATTATCTCTTGCATCCTTAATAATTTCTTTTGCTTTACCACCGCAAATCCAAGATAACAAAATACCTTCCGCGCTTGTGGATCCACCACCGTTATTTGCTAAATCAATAACAACATCTTTAATATAATTAGATTCACCAGGATTTGCTTTTTTATTGAATAATTCGTTTGCATCTTTTAATATAGTTTGAATTCTATCTGGCACATAAGGACTTGAATCATCAAATTCATTAATATAAAAATACCCAATATCATAATGACTATCTTTATCTGCATCATATTCTTCTACGTGAAAATAAGATTTTGTTTTTCTGGCTTTCTTTTCAGCATTAAAAATTTCGGAAACATATGAATCTTCTTTGTGATTTCTAAATGTTTCTGGTAATTCTTCTTTATTAGTGGCAAAGCTTTCTCTATCAACTACGGTATGTCCACCATC
>DCIT01000054.1:82513-85624 GCA_002317145.1 Caryophanales bacterium UBA1719 | reverse complement strand
AGATTCTTTCATCAAATCTTTCACCGGTTCTTCCATCATATAAGACAGTCTTGCCATCTTTAGCAATACCGGCTTTATCCATTAATCTACGGATTTCATTATCATCAATACCATCAAAGACTGGTGTAGCAACTTTAATACCAAGTTTGCGGCACGCTAATCCTAAATGGATTTCTAAGATCTGTCCAATATTCATACGGCTTGGAACACCTAATGGGTTAAGCATAATATCTACTGGAGTACCATCTGGTAAGAATGGCATATCTTCGACTGGTAATATACGCGAGATAACACCCTTATTACCATGTCTACCTGACATCTTATCACCTTCAGAGATCTTTCTTTTTTGAGCAACATATACTTTAATAGATTGATTAACACCGGGTGCTAATTCATCTTTATTACTTCTTGAGAAGATCTTTACATCAATAACAATACCTGCACCACCATGTGGGACACGTAATGATGTATCTTTACCTTCACGGCTCTTCTCAGAGAAGATTGCCATATAGAATTTCTCTTCTGGAGTTGGTTCAGATAATCCACGAGGTGTGGTCTTACCAACTAAGATATCGCCTTCTTTAACTTCAGCTCCAACAGTGATAATTCCATTATCATCTAAGAATTTCTTTGCATCTTCACCAACGTTAGGAACTTCACGAGTAATTTCTTCTGCTCCTAATTTAGTGTCTCTACAATCGATTTCATATTTTTCAATATGGATAGAAGTATAAGTATCATCTTTCACTAGTCTTTCAGACATAATGACAGCATCTTCATAGTTATATCCATTCCAAGTCATAAAGGCAATGGTAACGTTTTGTCCTAAAGCTAAATCACCTTTATCCATTGCTGGTCCATCAGCAATGATTTGATTAGCTTTAATTTCATCTCCAACATTAACAATCGCATTTTGGTTAATGCATGTACCTTTATTACTTCTTTCAAATTTTTGTAAATAATAAGTTCTTGTTTCTTTTGCTTCTTTTACAACAATCTTCTTAGAATCAACATAAGTAACTTTACCTGGTTTAACTGCGACTACAGCAAGTCCAGAGTCACGAGCGATTCTATTTTCAATACCAGTTCCAACATATGGAGCTTCTGGTCTTAATAATGGTAATGCTTGACGTTGCATGTTCGCGCCCATTAAAGCACGAGTAGTATCATCACTCTCTAAGAATGGAATACATGCTGCAGCGACAGAAACGATTTGTTTTGGACTGACGTCGATATAATCAACTTCATCAGCCTTCGCTAAAATGTTTTCGCCATTATGACGAGCGACAACATATTCATCAGTAATTTCATTTTTATCATTTAAGTTAACGTTCGCTTCAGAAATAACATAGTTCTTTTCTTTATCCGCGCTTAAATATTCTGATTCATCACTAACAATATTCTTTCCATTTTTATGGAAAACATGACGATATGGTGTCTCAACGAAACCATATTTATTAATCTTGGCATAGCTTGCTAAAGAGTTAATAAGACCAATGGTTTGACCTTCAGGTGTTTCAATTGGACATATACGACCATAGTGAGTATAGTGAACGTCACGGACTTCTCCGACTGCTCTATCTCTAGCGATACCACCAGGACCTAAAGCTGATAATCTACGTTTATTGGTTAATTCTGCTAATGGGTTAGTTTGATCCATGAAGCTTGAAAGTTGAGAACTTGCAAAGAATTCATGTACTGAACTATTAACAGGTTTAACGTTAATTAAATCTTTAACTTTTAAGTTTTCAGTTTCGGTGATTTGCATCTTTTGTTGGATGGTCTTGCTCATCATCGCTAAACCAATACGGAAGTGAGATTGTAATAATTCTCCAACACATCTAATACGTCTATTAGATAAGTTATCAATATCATCGCATTCTCCGATACCATCTAAGATATTTAAGAAATAACCAAATGTAGAAACAATATCAGAAATAGTAATTCTAGATTCAGTTAAATTAAGGTCAACACCAACGATGTTATGGACATCATCTTTGTTACCATTAAGATAAACTTTAACAACGTTAACACAGCTGTGCTTATCTAATTTAGAGTTAGTTTTTAAGACAACTTGATGTGCACCTCTTTCAAAGAATTCTTCATTTTTTAATGCTTCAACATCTTCTTTAGTCATCTCATGATTCTTTGGGAAACGAATTTCACCAGAAACAGAGACTAAGTTATCGGCTAAGTAAGTACCGATTAATCTATCGTATACTCCTAATTTCTTAGCAAGTTTATATCTACCTGCTCTTCCTAAGTCATATCTTCTATTATCAAAGAATGTTTGAATTAAGAATGTGTGAACACCTTCTTGAGTAGTTGGTTCACCTGGTTTTAATTTATGGAAGATTTCTGTTAAAGCAACAACACTTGGAGTATCTTTATCATCCTCTAAGGTGTTGATTAAAGATTTATTCTTACCAAATAAATCAATAATATCGGTGTTCTTCTCTAATCCAATCGCATGTAAGAGAATGCTCGCTGGCATTTTCTTTAAACGATTGATACGAACATCGATTTTATTTTTTGCGTTATTTTCAAATTGTAAATAATTGCCGCGACTTGGAATTAAGTCATTGCGATATAAATAATTTCCTTTTGCGTCTTGACCACAATCGATCATATATGATCCTGGAGAACGAACGATTTGAGAAATAATAACTCTTTCTGAACCATTAATAATAAAGGTTCCAGAGTTAGTCATAAGTGGAATATCACCCATGAATACTTCTTGTTCTTTAATTTCACCAGTATCTTTAAAACGTAAACGAAGAGTGGCTCTTAATTTCGAACCATATGTTAAGTTACGTGCTTTGCAATCTAAGAATTCATACTTAGGTGCCTCTAAACGAGAACTAACATATTCGATAACTAAATTTCCGGAATTACTTGTAATTGGAAAATTATCGCGTAATGTTTCATCGATACCCTTAGTTAAGAACCAATTATAAGAATCGGTTTGAACTTCAACTAAGTATGGTAGCTCTAAACTACCAGAGACGTGCGAATAGTTTTGACGTCCATTAATTAATTTTGCTGTAGGATTACCCATAAAATCTCCTTTTTTATTTTGTAGCATCTATGATCCAATATCCTTTATCTTTA